>JAGRMK010000099.1:4417-11861 GCA_020441345.1 Paracoccaceae bacterium | reverse complement strand
CGCTTCTGGCCCGCCGCCCACAAAGCCGCTTTGCGTTTGGCGAACAGCCCGGCATGGCCGAGGTCTATCTGGTGCCGCAGATGTTTTCCGCCAGACGGTTCCATGTCGACACCTCGGCAATGCCGCGCCTGAATGCGATTCTCGCGGCCTGCGAAGAGTTGCCGGCCTTCGCCGATGCCCATCCCACAAAACAACCGGACGCAGAATAAGACCCTCGGGGCCCTGTCGGCGCGGCGCCCGGTGCGCTGCGGGTCAGGAAGAGAGGCTTTCGAAAATCGTTGCAATCGCATCAGCTCCTTGTCAAGTTGCGACTGGGAGTGAATAATTGACCGAGCGGTCGCAAAATAATTCTTGGCAGTATAGTGCGACCTGTGCCAGTCTTTGCAACATAATGCCAGCATGAGTCTTTGGGAGGAGAAACAAATGACCAAGCGGAACACGATTCTCGGGTTGATGGGCGCGGCTGCGGCCATGGCCCTTACGGCGGGTGCGGCTTCGGCGCAGGAATACACCCTGCGCATGCACCAGTTCCTGCCCGCGCAGGCCAACGTGCCGGCGCTCGTTCTCGATGTCTGGGCGGATAATGTCGAGCGGGACTCGGGTGGTCGGATCGCGATCGAACGCTATGCCTCGATGGCTCTGGGCGGCACCCCGCCCGAACTGATGGACCAGGTGCTCGACGGGATCGCCGATATCATCTGGACGGTGAACGGCTACACGCCGGGCCGTTTCCCGCGCACCGAAGTGTTCGAACTGCCGTTCTTCGTCGAAGATGCGCGCGCGGCTTCTGCGGCGCTGTGGCAGATGTACGAAGAACACATGCAGGATGATTTCGCCGGCGTTCACATGCTGGGCATGTGGGTTCACGGTCCGGGCATGTTCCACACCAGCACCCCGGTTCGGGTGCCGTCCGATCTTCAGGGCATGAAGATCCGCGGTGGTTCGCGCATGGTCAACGACCTGCTGACCCTGGTCGGCGCCGAGCCCGTCGGCCTGCCGGTGTCGGGTATCCCCGAGGCCCTGTCGCGTGGCGTGATCGACGGCACGACGATCCCGTGGGAAGTCACCGGCGCGCTGCGCGTGCAGGAACTGGTGTCGAACCACACCGAGATGGAAGGCACCGGGCTTTACACGCTGACCTTCTCGTTCGCGATGAACCAGGATGTCTATGACAGCCTGCCTGCCGACCTTCAGGCCGTGATCGACAGCAACTCGGGGCTGGAATTCTCGGTCTTCGCGGGTGGCACACAGGCAGACGCCGATGCCCCGGCCCGTGCGGCGGCTGTCGAGCGTGGCAACACCATCATCACCGTGTCCGACGAAGATGCGGCCCAATGGTCCGAGGTGGTTCAGCCGCTCTATGCCTCGTGGGTTGCCGACATGACCAGCCGCGGCATCGACGGTCAGGCGCTGATCGACGAAGCACGCGCCTTGATGGCTGATTACGAAGCGACGCACTGAGCGAACCAGGCTTGACACTTCGGGGCGTGGTCGCTGACCGCGCCCCGATACGTACCGGAAAAGATCTGGATATCAGGGAGGAATACCATGTCTGATCGCTCGAGTTTCTTCACGTTTGCTGCCGCTGCGGCATTCTCTGCCCTTTCTGCGACGTCGGTTCTCGCACAAGAGGTCACGCTGCGCCTTCACCAATTCCTGCCACCGCAAGCCAACGTGCCGGTTCAGGTTCTCGATGTCTGGGCAGACCGGATCGAGGCCGAATCGGAAGGCCGGATCGAAATTCAGCGGTTTGGCGCGATGGCCCTTGGTGGCACGCCGCCCGAATTGATGGACCAGGTGCTTGACGGAATCGCGGATATCGTCTGGACGGTGAACGGGTTCACGCCGGGCCGGTTCCCGCGCACCGAAGTCTTCGAACTGCCGTTCTTCATGCAAGACGCACGCGCTGCGTCCTATGCCTATTGGCGGATGTATGAAGAGGACATGGCCGATACCGACTTTGCGGGCGTGCACCTGCTGGGAACCTGGGTTCATGGTCCGGGCCTGCTGCATACCAACACCCCGGTTCACCAGCCCGCCGATCTTCAGGGGCTGAAGATCCGCGGTGGTTCGCGCACGGTCAATGACCTGCTTACCCGTCTGGGCGCCGAGCCGGTCGGCATGCCGGTCACGATGATCCCGGAATCGCTGACCCGTGGCGTGATCGACGGCACCACGATCCCGTGGGAGGTGACAACCTCGCTGCGCGTGCCGGAACTGGTGAGCAACCACACCGAGTTCGAGGGTGCGGCGCTCTATGTCCTGACCTTCACCCTGGCGATGAACCAGGATGTCTATGACGACCTGCCCGACGATCTGCGCGCGATCATCGACCGCAATTCGGGTCTGGAGTTCTCGGTCTTTGCCGGTGGCACCCAGGCCGATGCCGATGGCCCGGCGCGCCAGATCGCGGTGGATCGCGGCAACACGATCATCACCGTGTCCGGGGACGACCTTCAGCCCTGGGTGGACGCGGTGCAGCCGATCTATCAATCGTGGGTCGCCGACATGGAAGGGCGCGGCATCGATGGCCAGGCGCTGATCGACCGGGCTCGGGAACTGATGGCCGAATACGACGCCGCCAACTGACGGCTGTCGCGAACTAGATCCTGCCTCGTGGCCCGGTTCGGTGCCGCGGGGCAGTCCGAACAAGGGCCGGACCCGAAGGGCCGGAGAGGGAACGATGTTCAAGACGATACACAGGGTCTTTTACGGCCTGGCCTGGGTGATGGCGCTTGTCGGCGGTGCGGTGCTGACGGCGCTGGTGTTGATGATCTGCGTGTCGATCCTGGGTCGAACCGCGACCTCCATCCTGCATTCGACCTGGATGCAGACGACCATGCCCGATCTGGCGCAAACGCTAATCGACACGGGCATCGGGCCGGTGTTTGGCGACTATGAGTTTCTCGTCGCCGGACTGGCGTTCTGCGTCTTTGCTTTTCTCGGTTGGTGCCAGATCACCGGCGGTCACGCCACCGTCGATGTCTTTACCGCCGGGCTGAGCGACCGGTCGCGCCGCATCTTGCAGATGATCATCGAGATCGTCTTTGCCGCCGCGCTGGTGCTGATCGCCGTGCAACTCTACGAGGGGATGAGCGCGCTGATGCGTCGACGCACGACGACCTTCCTGCTGCAATACCCGGTCTGGTGGAATTACGCCGTGGCGCTTGTTCCAGCCGTCATTACCGCCATCATCGGGGTTTACATGGCTTTGGTGCGGACCGCCGAGGCGTTCAAGAACCGTTCTTTGATCGACGCCGCACAGGGGGCAGACCATTGACCAACCTGGAAATCGGAATCGTCTCGTTCCCGGCGCTGTTGCTGCTGATTTTCCTGCGCGTGCCGATCGGCCTGGCGATGTTCATCGTTGGCTATGTCGGCTACTGGATCGTCACGGGCGACACGCGCATGCCGATGGCGCGGCTGAAAAGCGCGGCCTATTCGACCTTTGCCAGCGAATCCCTGGCCGTGGTGCCGATGTTCCTGTTGATGGGGTATTTCGCGACCATCGGCGGCATGTCCAAGGCGCTGTTCAAGGCGGCTGAATCCTTTGTCGGGCATCGCAAGGGCGGGGTCGGCATTGCTGCCATCGCCTCGTGCGCGGGGTTTGGTGCGATCTGTGGGTCGTCGCTGGCGACGGCGGCCACGATGGGCCGCGTCGCCCTGCCCGAGATGAAACGCTTTGGCTATCACGGCGGGATTTCCACCGCAGCGCTGGCTGCGGGCGGCACGCTGGGGATCCTGATCCCGCCGTCGGTGGTGCTGGTGATCTACGCGATCCTGGCCGAACAGAACATCGCCAAGCTGTTCCTTGCGGCCTTTGCGCCCGGCATTCTGGCGGCGATTGGCTATATGCTGGTTCTGTCGCTCTACGTGCATCTCTATCCCGACCGCGCCGGGGTTGGCGACCGCGTGCCATGGGGCGAACGGATGCGCCTGCTGATCGGTATCTGGCCGGTGCTTCTGGTGTTCCTGGCCGTGGTCGGCGGTATCTATGGCGGCATCTTCACACCGACCGAGGGGGCAGCCGTCGGGGCGCTGGGCACCGGGTTGATCGCGCTGGCGAACGGCGGGCTGAATTTCCGCACGATGCTGGATTCCTTCACTTCGACCGGGCGATCGACGGCGATGATCTTTTTCATCGTGTTCGGCGCAGCCTTTTATAACAGCTTCCTGGCGCTGACTCAGGTGCCGCAATCGCTGTCTGAATGGGTGGTGAACCTGGGCCTTGCGCCGGTTGCCGTGCTTCTGGTGATCCTGGTGATCTACCTGCTGCTTGGTTGCGTCATGGACAGTCTGTCGATGATCTTGCTGACGATCCCGATTTTCTTTCCGATGATGATGGCGCTGGATTTCGGAATGTCGTCCGAACATGTGGCGATCTGGTTCGGGATCCTGGTGCTGATCGTGGTCGAAACGGGGTTGATCACGCCACCCGTGGGGATGAACCTGTTCATCATCAACGCGATGGACCGCGCAACTCCGATGATGGAGACTTACAAGGCGGTGATGTTCTTCGTGGCTTCGGACCTGATCCGCGTGGGGATCCTGGTCGCGTTTCCAGCGATCACGCTGTTTTTGATACCCTGACCAAAGCGACCATGCGATGCGAAAAGGGGCCTCCGGGCCCCTTTTTCCGGCGCGCTCGATTGACAGATAAATAGTTATGTCCAATAACGAATAATGACCTAACCTTGGGGGGATTCGATGCAGATTGATGGGCAGATCGCGGTTGTGACCGGCGGTGGCAGTGGACTGGGCGAAGCTACGGCGCGGCTTCTGGCCAGCCGGGGCGCGCGTGTCGCGGTGCTGGATTTCGACGCCGCCAAGGCCGAGGCCGTCGCCGCCGACATCGGCGGCCTGGGCGTGCGCGCCGATGTCAGCGACTCGGACCAGGTCGAGGCGGCTTTTGCCCGGATCGCAACCGAAATGGGGGGGATGCCGCGGATTGCGGTCAATTGTGCGGGTATCGGTCTGGCGGCGCGTATCGTGGGGCGCGAGGGCAAGTTGGCGATTGACGTGTTCGAACGGGTGATCCGTGTCAATCTGATCGGCAGCTATATCGTCATGTCCCATGCCGTGCGCGGCATGCAGGGCCAGGACCCGCTGGAGAGTGGCGAACGCGGCGTGGTGATCAACACCGCCTCGGCCGCCTATCAGGACGGGCAAGTCGGGCAAGCGGCCTATTCGGCGTCCAAGGGCGGGATCGCCAGCATGTGCCTGCCGGCCGCGCGGGAACTGGCACGCAGCGGGGTGCGGGTCATGGCCATCGCGCCAGGCCTGTTCAACACGCCGATGATGGAAAGCCTGCCGCCTGAGGTGACCGAGAAAATCGTTGCCAATATCCCGTTCCCGGATCGGCTGGGCGACCCGTCCGAATTCGGCCTGATGGTCGCGCAGATCGTCGAGAACGCCTATCTCAACGGCGAGGTGATCCGCCTCGACGGCGCGACACGCCTGCCGCCACGCTGAGCGGCATGGCACAGGCCGCGCCCGACGCCACCCTGCGCCGCTTCTCGGGCTACGGGATGAAGCGCGCGTTCAACGGCATTCAGGCCGATCTGAGCGCGACCCTGCAGCCTTTCGGCCTGCGGATGGTGACGTTCTCGGCGCTGGTTGTGATCCACGACAACCCCGGCCTGCGGCAAACGCGGCTGGCCGGGGTTCTGGCGATCGAGCGGCCCAATCTGGTCGCGATCCTGGAAGACCTGGAACGCGCCGATCTGATCGCGCGCACCCGTGCCGAAACCGACCGGCGCGCCTATGAGCTGAGCGTTACGGCCAAGGGGCGGACCCTCTGTCAGCAGGCGATGGCGGCCGTCGTGGACCACGATCGCCGCATGACCCGCGGGCTCAGCGCGGACGAAAGTGCAACGCTGCAAAAACTGCTGCGCCGGATCGAGGGAAATGGGAGGACACCGCATGACAGACGGAAAATATCGCGCGCATGATGCCAGGGCCGAGACCCGCGCCGACGGCAGTATCCTGTTGACCAGCGGCTTGCCGCTGGGCCCGGTTGCCCGGAGCAGCACCGACTGGCTGGTATCCTGGGCGCAGCGCGTGCCCGACCGTGTGTTCCTGGCTGAACGCTCTGGCCACGGCTGGCGTTGCGTGACCTATGCGCAGGCACTGGACATGATCCGCGCCATCGCAGCCGCGCTGGCTGAGCGCGGACTGACGGCGCGGACCCCGATCCTGATCATCAGTGGCAACGGCGTGGATCACGCGTTGCTCACGCTGGCCGCGCAATACATCGGCGTGCCGACTGTTCCGGTGGCCGAGCAGTACGCTCTGATCCCCGGCGCCCATCCGGTGCTGGAACGGATCGTTGGCATGATCGCGCCGCGTATGGTCTTTGCGGACGACGCCACACGCTATGGCGCGGCGCTGGGGCTATCGGTGTTCGACGGGGTGGAAAAGCTGGCCAGCCGCGGGGCCACCCATGGCGAGACCGCTTTCGAGAGCCTGCTGAACGCCCGCGGCGACGTGTCCGCGCTGAACGCGACGGTAACGCCGGACACGGTGGCGAAATACCTGCTGACCTCGGGTTCGACCTCGCACCCAAAGGCGGTTCTGACCACGCAACGGATGATGTGCACCAACCAGGCGCAACTGGCGGCGGTGCTCCCCTTTGTCACCGAAACTCCGCCCGTCCTGCTGGATTGGCTGCCATGGAACCACGTGTTCGGCGGCTCGCATAATTTCAACCTGGTGCTGGCCAATGGCGGCACGTTTCATATCGACAACGGTAAACCCGTGCCGGGTCTGGCGCAGCATACGCTGGACAACCTGGCGATGGTCTCGCCGACCATTGCGTTCAACGTGCCGGTCGGCTTTGCCATGCTGCGCGACGCGATGAAAACCGATGCGACCCTGCGCCAGCAATACTTTGGCAAGCTCGACATGCTGTTCTATGCCGGGGCGTCCCTGCCGCAGGATGTCTGGACCGATCTTGAGGACATGGCGCGCGACGTGCGGGGTGACATGCCGCTGTTCAACTCCAGCTGGGGGTTGACCGAAACCGCGCCCGCCGCGCTGATCCAGCACGAATTTACCCATCGGTCGGGGATCATCGGCGTGCCCCTGCCGGGCGTGTCGGTCAAGCTGATGCCGCTGGATGAACCGAACCGTTTTGATGTGCGCGTCGCCGGGGCCACGATCACGCCCGGATATCTGAACGACCCCGAGAAAACTGCCGAAGCCTTTGACGACGAGGGATATTTCATCACCGGTGACGCCATGCGCTTTGTCGATCCGGGCGATATCAACAAGGGCATGAAGTTTGACGGGCGCATCGCCGAAGAGTTCAAGCTGTCGACCGGCACCTGGGTGCGCGCTGCCGGGCTCAGGATGGAGGTTCTGGGCAAGCTGAAGGGGCTGGCGGCCGATGTCGTGATCACCGGCGCCGACCGCAGCGAGGTGGGGGTGCTGATCGTGCCGACCG
>JAGRMK010000099.1:0-4350 GCA_020441345.1 Paracoccaceae bacterium | reverse complement strand
TGCAACCCGCCGCTGACGAGGGCTCGGCCCATGCCATTCGGCGGGCGATGGTGCTGGCCGATCCGCCATCGATGGCGGATGGCGAAGTGACCGCCAAGGGAAACCTGAATTTCCGCAAGCTACTGGCGCAGCGCAAGGCGCTGGTCGCGCGGCTCTATGATGATGCGGACCCGGGAACCATCGTGATCTGACAGGCGGGGCGGGGTGGCCACGAAGCCCTGTGACCTCTGGCGTCTTTCATTCGGCGCGGCAAGGCGGTAAGCCTGCGGGCAAGTCCCGCAACACAGGTTTGCCCATGTCCGATCCCATCCTTTGCCCTGATACGCTTGCCCAGGCCCTTCTCGACGCCGCGCGCGCCGCCGGGGCCGAAAGCGCCGACGCGATGGTGATTGAGGGCACGTCCGTGTCGATCGACGTGCGTGGCGGGCGGCTGGAGCATGCGGAACGGGCCGAAGGTCTTGACATCGGGTTGCGGGTGCTGGTCGGGCGTCGGCAGGCCTGCGTGTCCAGCTCTGATGCTCGGCCCGAGACCTTGGCGGTGATGGCCGAACGCGCCGTGGCGATGGCGCGCGAGGCCCCCGAAGACCCCCACGCCGGACTTGCCGACCCCGCTCAGCTTTCCGCGCGCCGCGATGCCGAAGGGCTGGAGCTGCTGGATACCAGCCCCGAACCCGACCCTGCAATGCTGGAAGAGGACGCCCGCCGGGCCGAAGAGGCCGCGCGCGGCGTCGCCGGGATCAGCCAGATCGACCAGGCCTCGGCGGCATATAGCCGCCGCCAGGTGTTTCTGGCGGCCAGCAACGGGTTTGCGGGCGGCTACGGGCGCACGTCGCGGCATATTTCCTGCGTCGCGATCACCGGAGAAGGCACCGCGATGGAGCGCGACTGGGCCAGCGAGGGCCGCATTTTCCAGGCCGATCTGCCCAGCCCCGAAAGCATCGGCCAACAGGCGGGCGAACGCGCCGCCGCCCGTGCCGGCAGCCGCAAACCGCCCTCGGGCGCATATCCGGTGCTTTATGACGAACGGGTCGCGGCCTCGCTGATCGGGCATCTGACCAGCGCGATCAACGGCACCTCGATTGCGCGCGGTTCAAGCTGGCTGCGCGATGCGCTGGGGCAGGCGGTTCTGCCCGCCGGGATTGATCTGATCGAAGATCCACTCAGGATGCGGATTGCCGGAACCCGCCCGTTCGACGCCGAGGGGCTGGCCACCGCCCGCCGCCATCTGGTGCGCAACGGTGTGTTGCAAGGCTGGGTTCTGGACCTCGCGACCGGGCGCAAGCTGGGCATGGAGAGCACCGGGAACGCCAGCCGTGGCCCCAGCGCGCCACCCTCGCCCAGCCTGTCGAACACCGCGCTGACACAAGGCAGTCAGAGCCGAGACGATCTGATGCGCGACATGGGGACCGGGCTGTTGATCACCTCGCTGATCGGCTCCACCATCAATCCGACCACGGGCGACTATTCGCGCGGGGCGTCGGGGTTCTGGGTGGAAAACGGCCAGATCGCCTATCCGGTGAACGAATGCACCATCGCCGGTAGCCTGCGCGAGATGCTGATGCGGATCATCCCGGCCAATGACGCGCGCGCATATCTGAGCACGCAGGTTCCCTCGTTGCTGGTCGAAGGGCTGACGATTGCCGGGGCCTGATCTCTTTGCCGCCGATCTCGCGCTGCTGCGCGACGCGGCGCGCGGTGCGGGCAAGATCGCCAGCAGCCACTTCCGGCGTGGCGCAAAGGTCTGGGACAAGGGCGGCGGCCTGGGTCCAGTGACCGAGGCGGATCTGGCGGTAAACGACTATTTGCAGGCCACCCTGACCGGGGCGCGCCCCGATTACGGGTGGCTGTCCGAGGAAAGCGACCCGCTGAACGACACCGCGCGACTGGGGCGAAACCGCGTGTTCGTCGTCGATCCGATCGACGGCACCCGCGCTTTCATCGATGGGCAGCCGGGTTTCGCCCATGCCCTCGCGGTGATCGAGGGCGGCGTGCCGATGGCGGCGGTGGTCTATTTGCCCGAACTCGATCTGCTCTATGCGGCGCGTCGGGGTGCGGGCGCGTCGCTGAACGAGGCCGCGATCACGGCCAGTCAGCGGCCCGATGCCCGGGGCGCCAAGGTTCTGGCCGCCAAGCCGGTGCTGGACCCGATGCATTGGCCCGGGGGTTTGCCGCTGCTTGAACGGCATTTCCGTCCCTCGCTGGCCTGGCGCCTGGCATTGGTCGGCGAAGGGCGTTTCGACGCGATGCTGACGATCCGCGACGCCTGGGATTGGGATATTGCCTCGGCGGCGCTGATCGCGACCGAGGCCGGGGCGCGGGTTACCGACCGGCAGGGCCGTCCCCTCAGGTTCAACCGCGAGTCCGCCCGCAATCCGGGCGTGGTCGCCGCCGGTCCGCAGTTGCATCGCGCGCTGATCAAGGGGTTGACCGACCCGCAGGGGGTGCCGCAGCCGCCCGATCTGCGCGGGAGCAGCGTGTGAGCGCGCCAGCAGACACGCTGCGTGCGCCGGGCGTCTGGCTGCATGCGACCGGCCCGGATCAGGTGGCCGTGCTTGATGTGCTCGCCGAGCAGATTGGCGATTTCAGCGCGGCCCCGGAGGTGATTCAGACCGGAACCACCGGCAACCCCGGACCGCAGATCGACGATCCGCGCGCGCTCGACACGTTTCTCGATACCCATCCGGTGCAGATGCTGGTCCTGTCCGGGTCGCTGCTGCCGGTGGCGCTGATCGATCGCGCCCATGCCCGCGGAATCGCGGTGGTGCTGGTCAACGCGACGGCGCCGATCACGCTCGACCGGTGGCGCCTTATGCCGGGCAGCACGCGCTCGACCCTGGGCAAGCTTACCCAGATCCACGCCGCAGATGCCGCAACCGCCAACAGCGTGCGGCGGCAGGTGCATGGTCGGACCGAGGTGTTTGAAACCGGCCGTCTGGCGCGCCACGCTGCGGCATCGTCGTGCAACGCCTTTGAACTGGACGCGATGCGCGGAACGCTGGGCGCGCGTCCGGTCTGGTTTGCCTATGATCTGCCGTCGGTCGAAACCGACGCGGCGTTTCTGGCACATGCCCACGCGTTACGCCGGGCGCACCGGCTGCTGATGATCCTGCAACCGCGCGACCCCGAACGCGGTGCCGCGCTGGCCGAGCGGGCACGCGAGCTGGGCTTTGTCTGTGCCCGGCGCGCGCTGGACGAAGAGATAGACGAGGCGACGCAGGTCTATGTCGCGGATTCCGAGGACGATCCCGGCCTGTTCCTGCGCCTCGCGCCGGTGTCTTTCCTGGGGGGATCCCTGACCCGAGATGAGCGCCTTCCCTCGGCGGTGGGGGCCGCGTCGCTTGGGTCCGCGCTGGTTTTCGGTCCCCATACGGACGGCGCGCAACGCGATTTCCTGGATCGGCTGGTTGCCGTCGGCGGTGCGCGGCAGATTGGCGTTGCGCCCGCCCTTGGCGAGGCGCTGGCCGCGCTCTTGACACCGGACGCAGGGGCGGTAGCGGCCCTGAAGGCCTGGACCCTGGCGACCGACGGCAGCGACGCGACCTATGCCGTCGCCCGCGCCATTTGCGACTGGATGCAGTTGAACAGGGGGCGCGAATGAGGGCACCGGCATTCTGGTCCACTTCGCCACAGCGCCCCGACTGGCGCGCCCGGCTGCTGGCACCGCTGGGCTGGCTCTATGCGCTGGCCACGCGGCGGCGCGTGGCGCGACCGGGCTATCGTGCCGGGGTGCCGGTGATCTGCATCGGCAACCTGAATGCGGGCGGCACCGGAAAGACGCCGACCACCATCGCCCTGATGCAGCTCCTGAGCGCAAGGCAGATTGCCGTGCATGTCGTCTCGCGCGGGTATGGCGGCACGTTGGCGGGGCCGGTGCGGGTCGATGAACGCCGCCACGCCGCGACCGATGTCGGCGACGAGCCGCTGTTGCTGGCCGCCTTTGGTCCGGTCTGGGTCGCCCGCGACCGCGCCGAGGGGGTGCGCCAGGCCGAGGCCGCGGGTGCACAGGTAATCTTGCTCGACGACGGGTTCCAGAATCCCACGGTTGCCAAGACGCGCTCGGTCGTCGTGGTCGATGCGGCGGTGGGCTTTGGCAACGGGCGCTGCCTGCCTGCCGGTCCGCTGCGCGAGCCCGTGGGTGCCGGGCTGCGGCGCGCGGATGCGGTGCTGTCGATCGGGCCGGACACGGCGCAGGCCGAATTCGGCGTGCTCTGGTCACAGGCCCTGCGCGGTGTGCCCTGTTTTACCGGTCGGCTGGAGCCATTGAACACCGGCATGTCCTGGAACGGGCTGCGCGTGCTGGCCTTCGCAGGGATCGGGCGGCCGGCCAAGTTCTTTGACACGCTGCGCGGG
>JAGRMK010000098.1 GCA_020441345.1 Paracoccaceae bacterium | reverse complement strand
TGGAGCCGCGCATCTTGTCGGCTGCGGCGAAGAGGGCTTTTTCGATGCTCATGGATGCGTCCCAAATTCAAATGGCTGTCCGCGATGCAGCCAGTGTGCGCCGGAATCAACCGTCGCGCGATCTTAGAAGGAATATCGTTGGCGCGACAACCGCATACAATGCCGGCGTGTCTGAATTTGGGGATACAGAGCGGGCGCGAAAAGGCTCTAGTATCGGGTCTTTTCTGCGTGGATGAATGGCGCTGATTCTGGCCGTGAGACGCGAGATCGGCGCGCGGTGTCAGCGAACAGTAGGCGTAGGTTCACCTACTGCACCGAGGACTTGAATGGGGGTCAAGCGTGACAACGAATACTATGAAAAACGGCTGAAAGCAGAGCACCCAACGATCCACGCAGACTGGAAAGCCGGGGCATATTCAAGCCTGCGTGCGGCATGCGTCAGTATCGGGTTGATGAAAAAGCGAACTCGCCTGACGGAGATGCTCAACACATTTGACAAGGCGACCGCTACAGAAAAATCGGAATTTCTGGACCACCTGAGGCGACTGGGCCATTGCGTAGGTTCAACCTCAGGTGGTTCCATCGGGGCGTCCCTGTCTGCTGCGCTGGTCGCTGCACCACCTAGTGGGGCGCTTGGCATCTCGTGTCATGGCCGCATGACATTGCCCTTCGTCGTTGCAATTGACGGCATACTGACGGCACCGGCGCGATCGCGGATCATCGAACTGTTTAAACATTTTGGTTGGATAAACCCCATGGGCGGATATCAGACCGCGCCCTTGATGCGGGAGCTCGGTGCACCGTACAAACCGTATAACGCATCACTTGGCATGGCGCTTCAGAGAGGCACTCGGATAAGCGAAGACTTGGAGAAAGCGATTGAAGGTTGGTTGATCACCATTATCGGGGTGTAGGTGTATCAACCGGCAGGTTGCGATCTCTAAGGTGGTTTTTGGTCAAAGATCGGATGGGTGTCGTGTCGGCCGTCGGGTCAGCGGAGATTTGAGCGGAAGTTCCGCACCAGACCCTTCGCGGGCACAGGACCAATCCCCATGGTCTTGTCCGGGGTTTTCCAGGACATCGTCTCGGGATCCGGCGATGGGACGCGATGTATCAGGTCTGTTCGGCAAGTCTCGGTGCAATCAGATCTGCAGGCGGATACATGTCATAGGCATTTCGAGTTGGTGTCGGTGCACGTGTTTTGGTGCTTGACCTGGCCCCTTATCCGCCCAGAACTTCCCAGCCGCGAACAATGACATAGCCGGGGTTGGGTTGGATCGTATGAAGGCTTCCGAGGAAGAACCGACGGTTGAGCCACGCCCATTTTCCGTGCGGCGCGGTGACCTGGATCCGCGACACGGCATACCGAGCGGGCAAGGCATCAGGGTCGATCACGACATGATTGTCGATATTCAGCACCGTGCCATCCGTGACTTTCATCTCGTAGATCGCGCGTAGCTCCTTGATGCCATCCGCCCTCAGCAGTTGACGATCGGCACCGCCGGGCACGATGTCGCCGTGGAAATCTTCCATCTCGGGGCCGCCACGAAACCGACCTCCGGTGATTGGAACAAGATATCTGTGCCCCAAAGGGCCTTCGCCAAGATCTTGCGGCGGGGCTATGGTGACGACGGCTTCCCAGGCCAATCGCTGTGCAAAGGGCTGGCCCGCCAGTGCCGAGAGCCGCCGGTCCAACTCGCGGTCAGAGATCATCGCGCCAAACCCGCCAGCCAGTCGGCCATCGCACGCAAGGACTGGCGACTGGCGGCGCAATACTCCATTGCTCGCAAGTAGCCGTGGATCAGCCCTTCGCCGGAATCCAGAGCGACAGGCACTCCGGCCCGTTGCAGGATCTCGGCAAAGGCCAGACCGGAATCACGCAGCGGGTCATTTTGCGCCACGGCGATATAGGCAGGCGGCAGGTCTGCGTGACTGTCGGCTATCATGGGGGCGATACGAGGGTTCGTGTGCAGCGCGGTCGCATCCGGTGAATACATCGCATTGACCAGATCCATGCCGCGCGTCTGCAACAGCGGGGCCTCGGCATTCTCAGAATAGCTGGGGCGCGACTGGTCAAAATCGCAGGCCGGATAGATCAACAGCTGCCCCAGAAGGGTGATCCCGGACCCGCGCATATCGAGCGCAAGCGAAGCGGCCAGATTGCCACCCGCGCTGTCGCCGCCAACGGCGATCTTGGCGGGGTCTATGCCAAGGTCAGCAGCTTGCGCGGCGGCCCAGCGGACAACGGCGTTGCACTGATCCAGTGCGGCGGGGAATGGATGCTCTGGCGCCAGCGCGTAATCGACGCTGATCACCGTGAAGCCGGCCCAGGCGGACAGACGCGCGGTAATATCAGCATGGGTTTCCGGAGAGCCCTGCATCCAGGCGCCACCATGCATATAGATCAGACAAGGCTGTGCCGTCCCTGTTTCCTTGCGGTAAACCCGCACGCGGACCGGTCCCGCGCTGCTGTCGATCCAGTGTTCGGCGCTGTCATCGACGCCCTCGGGCATCGGCAGGCGCATTTCGGCGGCGATGACCTCGAACTTCTTGCGGCGGTCGGCGGGGCTGGCGCCTTTCGGCAGCGCGGACCATTTTTCATCCCACAATGCGAGGAATGGCAGCAGTTCAGGGTTCAGCATCGGACGCTCCGCTTGCAGTGAGGGTGTATGGGTCGGGTGCATGACGAGGGTCAGGACCGCCTCGATTGTCTGGTGCTTGAGCCTCGATTGCCCAGCATCGGCAAACAGGCTGTCACCAAAGCTTTCCGTGAAACTGGGGCGGTTCGAGACGTTGAAGAATGACGGTGCCGAGATGTGCCAGTGCAGCTCCAGCGGCGAGATGTCGGCGCGAAAGCAGCCCTGCGCCTGCCCACGTTTCAAGAGTGTCTTCAGCTTGTCGATGGCGCCGGCGTTGACCCGTTCCATCAAGCCTGAGGCCTTGAGGTGCACGGCGTTATGCACGTTCTCGATCATCACGAGTCGGATGAAGTCGGGATTCGCGCGGTGGTGTTCAAAGGTGAAATCGATCAGCGCGCGCAAGGCCTCGATCGGGTCCAGATGGTCAAGGCGCAGGGCGCTTTCGCCCGCGCGCACCTTGGCATAGGCAGCTTCGAGAACTTGCAGATACAACCCCTCCTTGTCGGTAAAATAGTAATAAATCATCCGCTTGGAGGTCGCGGTCAGCGCCGCGATGTCTTCGACTCGCGTCGAGGCATAGCCGTGGCGCGCGAATTCCGCCGTTGCTGCCTCGATGATCGCGCGGCGCACCCCTTCCGGGTTCTGCTTCCATTTCTGCCGCCCCGCGACGGATTCCGTCACCCCTTCGCCCATCGTCTCAAAGCTCCGCTTCATTGTCGTAATGAACTTATCGGAACATTTTGATTGACACAATTAACTAATGAGAACATTTTGAGCCCCGAGGCCTTGGTAGGGGAATCACGTGACCATGACGGCGCTCAGCAAGGCGACCCCGAACGCCAAGCCCGCAATCCGCGCAGGGTTGATCGGCGCCGGGATTGCCGCGTCGCGCACGCCCTTGATGCACAGCGCCGAAGGCCGGGCCTTGGGGGTCGATTACGTCTATGACCTCATTGACACGGACCAGATGCCGAGCCCAAAGCCGGGCATTGGCGTTCTGCTGCAAGACGCGCAAGCGCGCGGTCTTGTGGGCGTCAATGTCACCTTTCCTTTCAAGCGCACGGCCCTGGATCATGTCGATGTGGTCGCGCCTTCGGCGGCGGCCGTCGGGGCAACCAACGCAGTGGTGTTCCGCGACGGGCGACGGATTGCCCACAACACCGATTATTCGGGCTTTTTCGAAGGGTTTCGTCGCCAGATTGGCGCGCGATCTCATGAAACCGTGTTGCTTTTGGGCGCCGGTGGTGCAGGTGGCGCGGTGGCCAATGCGCTCTTGGACAATGGCGTGAAAACCCTGTTCGTGCATGACACCGACCGCTGTGCGGTGGCGGACCTTGTCGCCGCGATCGAGGCGCGGTTGGGCACCGGTCGCATCGCGGGCGTCACCGATCTGCGCGACGCGGCTGCGGCCGCCGATGGCATCGTCAACGCCACCCCTGTCGGCATGGCCAAACTGCCCGGAACACCGCTGGACATGGCCTTGGTCGACCCCCGGCATTGGGTCATCGACATCGTTTATTTCCCGCTGGAGACCGAATTTCTGCGCGCCGCCCGTGCGCGCGGCTGCCACGCAATGGACGGCTCGGGCATGGCCGTGTTCCAGGCCGTTGCTGCTTTCGAGCTGTTTACCGGCCTGACCCCTGACCCTGCCCGCATGCGGGCGACATTCGACAGTTTTACCTGAGTCCGGCGCCCTTCGGGGCCCGGGAAACGCACATGGGAGGATACGATGCGTTTTACCCTGAAGACCACTCTGGCAACCAGCCTGGCCGCCTTTGCCTTGACGGCGGGCGCTGCGTTCGCAACCGTTGATCTGGTATATTCGGACACCGTCACCGATGCCGACATCCGCTCGCAGCTGCTGCAATCGGAGTTCGGCGATTGCCTCGGCGACGAGTTCAACTTTCAAGCCTATCACGGCGCGACCCTGTTCGCACAGGGCACCGAGCTGACCGCCATGCAGCGCGGCAACCTGGACATGGGCAACCTGGCGATCTTCGACTTCTACAACCAGGTCCCGGCGACCTCGGTTCTGGGTCTGCCGTTCCTGTTCCGCGACTATGCCCACATGCGCGCGACCTATGACAGCGATGTTCTCGATGATCTCTGGGCGCAGGTCGAAGAGGCCACCGGCGTCAAGTTCCTTGCCTTCCCGTATATCGGCGCGCGGCAATTGTCGTATATTGGCGACCGCCGCTATATGACGCCCGAAGACCTGGCCGGTGTTCGCCTGCGTATGCCCGGTGGCGAGGGCTGGCAGTTCGTCGGTCAGGCGATGGGGGCGAACCCCGTTCCGGTCCCGTTCACCGAGGTCTACACCGCCCTGCAAACCGGCGCGATCGACGCGCAGGACAACGGCTTTCCGGCCACGCGCTCGATGCGGTTCGACGAGTTGATCACCCATATGGCAATGACCAACCACCTGATCGCGGCCAACGAGTTCACCATTTCGCTGTCAAAGTGGAATTCCATGACCGGCGAACAGCAGGAGCGCGTGCAGATGTGCGCTGACCGCTTCGAGGCGGCGCTGGATCAGGTGACGCTGGAACAGGAAGCCACCTTGCGCGGCGAATTCGAAGCCCAGGGCATCGATGTTTATGACCCCGACAACGCGGCCTTCCAGCGCCACGTGACCGAAGTCTACATGGCCTCGCCGTATTCGACGGATTGGCCGGCAGGTCTGGTCGAATCCATCGGCGCGCTCTGACCGCCTGAGCCAAACACCGGGGCGGCGCGCGGTTGCGCCGCCCCGCTTGTCAAAGGATAGGATCATGCCCAGCATCGCGCCGATTTTCGGCTGGCTTTCACGCCGGGCCGAGAATTTCATCGCTCTGCTCTTGCTGACGATGTTTGCAACCTTCCTGTTGCAGATCACCTTTCGCTATGTGCTGGCGCTGCCGGTGTCTTGGACGAACTGGACGATCGAGGTCGTTTCGGTCGCGTGGCTCTGGGGGATCCTGTTCGGCTATGCCTTCGTGGTGCGCGACGTGGACGTGATCCGCCTGGACATCGTCTACAACGCCTTGCCGCTGTCGGCACGCCGGGTTCTGGACGTGATCACAGGGCTGTTCGTGGCGGCTGTTCTGGCCTGGACCCTGCCGAAGTGCCTGGACTACGTGCAGTTCATGCGCATCGAGCGCACGCCAGCCATGCGCATCCGTTACAACTATGTCTTCAGTATCTACATCGCTTTTGCCGTCGCCGTGATCATCCGGTCTCTGCTCGGTGTTTGGGGTGGGATCACCGGCCGTTCCACGCGCTATGACACGCCGGGCCATCCCGAGGGGCACGACTATGATTGACCCGTTTACGATCACGATCCTGCTGATCGTCGCGCTGGCGATCATGGGGCATTCCATCGGCATCTCGATGCTCGCCGGCAGCTTTGTCTACCTGCTGCTCAAAGGGTATGACGCCTCCATCGCTGCTGAAACGATGATGCAGGGTCTCTTCAACGGCTATACGCTGCTGGCGGTGCCGCTGTTCATCCTGGCGGCAGACATCATGAACATCGGGTCACTGGCCGACAAGCTTCTGAAATTTGCACAGGCGCTGGTTGGTCGGTTCCGGGGCGGGTTGGGGCATGTCAACGTCGTGTCGTCGCTGATCTTCTCGGGCATGTCCGGCTCTGCCGTCGCGGATGCGGTGGGCATGGGCAAGATCATCATCACGATGATGACCAAGGACGGCAAATATACCCCCAGCTATGCCGCCGCGATCACCGCCGCCACGGCCACCATCGGCCCGATCATCCCGCCGTCGATCCCGATGGTCCTCTATGCCTTGGTCTCCGAGCAATCGGTTGGCTACCTGTTTGCGGCGGGCATTCTGCCGGGGCTGCTGATGGCTATGTTCATGGGCGTCACCAATGGCGTGATGGCGCGTCGCCGCAACTTCCCGGTCGACAACAGCGTCCCGCTGCGCGAGTTGCCCAAAGCCACCTTTCAGGCGATCCCGGCCCTGATGCTGCCCGTCATCCTGCTGGGCGGCATCTATGGCGGCATCATGACCCCGACCGAGGCCGCCGCCGTTGCCGCCGCCTATGCGCTGTTCATCTCGGTGGTCCTCTATCGCTCGGTCACGCTGCGTGGGTTTTACGGCGCGCTTCTGGGCTCGGCGCGGTCGACGGCCTCGGTCGGCATTCTGATCGCCGGGGCGCTGGCCTTCAACTATGTGATCACCCGCGAAAACGTGCCCGACAGTGTCGCGGCGATGCTCAATGCGATGGATCTGGGGCCCGTGGGTTTTCTGATCGCGGTCAACGTTCTGTTCCTCGTGTTGGGCTGTGTTCTGGAGGCGGGCGCGCTGCTGCTGATCGTGGTGCCGATCCTGATCCCGGCGGCGAATGCCCTTGGCATTGACCTGGTCCATTTCGGCGTCGTGGTGGTGGTCAACGCGATGCTTGGGTTGATCACGCCACCCTATGGCTTGCTCTTGTTCATCGTGGCCTCGATCACGCGGCAACCCCTTATGCCGATCATCAAGGACCTGGCGCCTTTCATATTCATCCTGATCATGGCGCTGATTATCATCACCTTCTCGCCCGATTTCGTCCTGTTTCTGCCGCGTCAACTTGGCTACGGGGGCTGACCGATGATTCCGTCCATTGCCACAGTCTCAGTTCCCGGCACATTGCTTGACAAGATCGGCGCCATTGCGAAGGCGGGGTTCAAAGGGATCGAGATCTTCGAGCAGGATCTGATCGCCTATGACGGCAGCCCGCGCGACGTGGGCGCGATGGTGCGCGATCACGGGCTGGAGATCGTGCTGTTCCAGCCGTTCCGCGATTTCGAGGGGTTGCCCGAGCCCCATCGCCACCGCGCCTTTGCCCGCGCCGAGCGCAAGTTCGACCTGATGGGCGAATTGGGCGTGGCCGATGTGCTGATCTGCTCGTCGGTGCATCCGCAGGCGATGGGCGGGATCGACCGCATGGCTGCGGATTTCGCCGAGTTGGGCGCGCTTGCAGCGCCCCGCGGCATCCGCGTGGGCTTCGAGGCGCTGGCCTGGGGTCGGCACGTCTTTGACCACCGCGATGCCTGGGAGGTGGTGCGCCGCGCAGATCATCCGAACATCGGCCTGATCCTGGACAGTTTTCACACGCTGGCGCGCAAGATCGACCCCGACACGATCCGCCGCATACCGGGCGAAAAGATCTTTTTCGTGCAACTCGCGGACGCGCCGAGCATCGAGATGGACCTGCTGTATTTGTCGCGCCATTTCCGCAACATGCCAGGCGAGGGCGATCTGGACGTGACCGGCTTCATGCGGGCCGTCGCGGCGACCGGGTATCGCGGCCCGGTCAGCCTGGAGATCTTCAATGACCAGTTTCGCGGCGGCAGTCCGCGATCGGTGGCGCAGGACGGCTATCGCAGCCTAGTCGCGCTGATGGACGACGTGCGCAGGGCAGAGCCGGATATCGCGCTGAGCGTGCCCGCGCTGCCGCCGCGTGCGCAGGTGCGGGGCGTCGAATTTCTGGAATTCGCGGCGCGCGGGGCGGATGCCGACGCGCTGGAGTCACTGTTTGCCTCGGTCGGGTTTCAGGCTGTCGCGCGCCATCGCAGCCGCGATCTGACAGTCTGGAAGCAGGGGGAAATCCGGCTTCTGGTGAACCGGTCGCGCGGCGATTTCGCGGGCTCGGCCTATGCCACACACGGCGCTTCGGTTTGCGATATCGGTTTGCGCGTTGATGATGCGAACGCCTGCGCCGCGCGGGCGCTGCACCTTGGGTCAACGGGTTTTGAGCAGCCGCGCAGCGCCGATGAATTGCCGATCCCCGCTATTCGCGGGCTTGGCGGCAGCCTGATTCATTTCCTCGACCAACCCAGCGGCCTGACCTCGGTTTGGGACGTCGAGTTCGGGGCGCTTGCCGCCCAGCCATCGGGCGATGGCGGGCTGACCCGGATCGACCATGTGGCCCAAACCATGGGCTATGACGCGATGCTCAGCTGGTCGCTGTTTCACGAGGCGCTGTTTGCCATGCAGCGAATGCCGATGGTCGATGTGATCGACCCGGATGGGCTGGTGCGCAGCCAGGCGATCGCCACGCCAGACGGTGCGTTTCGCGTCACGCTGAATGGGGCTGAAACACACCGCACCCTGGCCGGTAATTTTTTGGCAGACAGTTTCGGTGCGTCGGTGCAGCACGTGGCCTTTGCCTGCGACGATATCCTGGACACCGTTGAACGGTTGACCGCGCTGGGGTTCCAGCCCTTGCCGATGAGCGCGAATTACTACGATGACCTCGCCACGCGGTTCGATCTGGACCCGGCATTGTTGGCGCGGTTGCGAGCCGCGAACGTGCTGTATGACGAGGATGCAGGCGGGCGGTTCTTTCAGGTGTATTCCCGCCCCTTCGCCAGCGGCATGTTTTTCGAAATCGTCCAGCGCGACCCCGGCTACAAGGGCTATGGCGCCCCCAACGCCCCCTATCGCATCGCCGCCCTCAAGCGCCTGACCCGGCAAAGCGGTATCCCACGAGCGTGAGGGTCTGGCTATGTCGGCTGTGTCATCGCCTGCTTCTATTGCATCCAATCGAGCTAAGTGGCGCAGTTTGTTGGCGGGAATAAATACTTCGTG
>JAGRMK010000097.1:14968-16539 GCA_020441345.1 Paracoccaceae bacterium | reverse complement strand
CGGATCGCGCTGGTGTCCGATGACATCGGCAAGTTCACCCGCGCCGAATTCCCGGCAGGCACCAGTTTCCACCCGCGCGAAGACATGGACGCCGTGCAGCGTGCGTTGCGCGACGTGCCGGGCGTCACCGTTCTGATCTACGAACAGACCTGTGCCACCGAAAAGCGCCGCCGCCGCAAGCGCGGCACGATGGACGACCCCAAACGCTTTGCCGTGATCAACCCGGCGGTTTGCGAGGGCTGCGGCGATTGCTCGGTGGAAAGCAACTGCCTGAGCGTCGAACCCCTGGAAACCGAGTTCGGCCGCAAGCGAAAGATCAACCTGAGCACCTGCAACAAGGATTTTTCCTGCCTGAACGGATTTTGCCCCAGCTTCGTCACGGTCGAGGGTGCGGTGCGGCGCAAGAAGACCGGCGCCGAGGTGGACCTGCCCGCGCTGCTGGCGGGTTGCGTCCCCCCCTCTCTGCCCGACCTGACCGAGCCGTTTGACCTTCTGGTCACCGGCGTCGGCGGCACCGGGGTGGTGACTGTCGGGGCGCTGGTCACTATGGCCGCGCATCTGGAAGGCAAGGGGTCGAGCGTGCTCGATTTCACCGGCTTCGCGCAGAAATTCGGCACCGTTCTGAGCTTCATACGGTTGGGTGCCCGGCCCGAGGCGATCCATCAGGTGCGCATCGATCACGGGGCGGCGGACGCGGTGATCGGCTGCGATATCGTCGTGTCCTCGGCGCCCAAGGCCTCGGTCCTGTATCGGCGGGGCACCAAGGTCGTGCTGAACCGCGCGGAAATGCCAACCGGCGACCTGGTGCTGCACCGCGACGCGCAACTGAAGGTCGCGCAGCGTGAATCCGTCATCGCGGGTGCGGTCGGCGAGGGCAATCTTTGGGGCATGGACGCCAACGCCCTGGCTGAGCATTTTCTCGGCGACAGCGTGTTCGCTAACGTGATGATGCTGGGTTTTGCCTGGCAAAAGGGGCTGGTCCCGGTGTCCGAGGCGGCGCTGAAACAGGCGATTCTGCTGAACGCGGTCGCGGTGGATCGCAACGGTCAGGCCTTTGATCTGGGGCGGGTGATGGCCGCGAATCCCGACGCGCTGCGCCTGCCCGACGCGGCGCCACCCAAACTGGTGCTGGACGATCTGATCGCGCGACGCATGGCGTTTCTGACCGATTACCAGAACGCCGCCTATGCCACGCGCTTTCGCGCGACGCTGGACAGATTCCGCGCCGCCCTGCCCGCATCGCTGGCAGAGGATCTGACGATGATTGCCGCGAAGTCGCTGTTCAAGCTGATGGCGATCAAGGACGAATACGAGGTCGCGCGCCTGCACACCCAAACCGGCTTTGCCGACACGCTGGCGCAAGAATTCGAGCCGGGCTTCACCGTTACCTACCACATGGCGCCGCCGGTTCTGTCGCGCAAGACGGACGCGCGCGGTCGACCGTTGAAGCGCGCCTTCGGGCCCTGGATGACCCCCGCGCTGGGGCTGTTGGCGCGGTTGCGCGGGGTGCGGGGCACGATGCTGGATCCGTTTTCCTACATGGTCGAGCGCAAGGGCGAAAAGGCTTTGCT
>JAGRMK010000097.1:289-14830 GCA_020441345.1 Paracoccaceae bacterium | reverse complement strand
TCGAGCTGTCCAAGGCCCGGGCAGAAGGACTGCGGGGGAAACTGCGCTGCGGATGACTTCGTTTTCGATAGGCCTTTGTGCCGATCGTTACCGTCAATCCCGCCGACTCGGTCCTGACCCTCTCGACCGGCTCGGGGACGCACTGGCTTCAGGGGGGCTATGCCGATGGGGACGGGCGGCGTCCGACCCATGAGGCCCCGCGGTGGATACAGCGTCTGGTGTCCGCGAAACGCCCCTCAGTATCGACAACCTGACCTGCGAGCCCGTGGTCGGAGCAGCGCTGCATGACATCGGTCATTTCACCAGTGAATTCGACACCTTCACGATGGACGATACCGGGCATCGCCATCACGAGGGGGCGAGCACCGCCGTGCTGGTGCGGAACTTTCCTTTGGTTGGCACGCAGTGTTGCCGCTAACGCTTGGTCGCCAAACGGTAGCTCTGCGTGGTGCCGTTCGAATAGAACCCGAAACTGTCGTCGATCACCGCGATTCGGCCTCTTTTGCAAGGCGAGCAAGCAGGCGGGTATGCAGACCCGGACTTCTGGCATTTCGCGCCGAGGGTGCAGCGTCTGGCCTGCAGCCACCTTGGGGTGCAATAACCGCCAAGCGTCAAGGCGTATGACCCCCGAGTCCCTTTGCCAGCACGTTCTCGGCAAGAGTCGGAAGCAGCCCGCGAATCGGTGCGCCGCTGTCATGGGCAACGCCCAGGAAGCCTGACATCAGCAGGATCGGCACAAAGACCATCGGCCGCACGGGACGATGCAGCCAGCCACATTGCGGATTTCGGGCCAGGATCAGCGTGATGAAGGTCATGCCGAATACGAACATCGACATCCACCGGCCCCAATCGGCGGCGAGCAGATAAAGCGGCATGAACCCGGCAAAGAGCAACGCCCCGACCGCCGCGGTTCGACCGGGGTTTGGCGCATGGCGATAGGCAAGCCCGACGGGCAAAAGCAACACGACAAAGGTCAGCAGCCCCGCCATCCGATCGCGGCCGGCAGCCAGGCTTTGCAGGCGGTGACGCGTTTCCTGCGGTGTGATGCCCATCCAGTCGATCGCACCGCCGCAGATGTCGGGTGACACCCCCCGCGCAGTCAGGGCTGCGCACATCGCGGCATTGTCGGGCACAAAAGGATAAGCAACCGCAAAGAGCAGCCCGCCCAGCGTCACGGCAACGAGCGCGACGGTGATCGCTGTCAGCAACCGCCGCGACACCTGTTCCCGCAGCCGCAGCCATAACGCCACGATCAGCGCAGGCATCAAGAAGACGTTGCCCTCATGTGCCGTGACGGCGACCAGAAAAAGCGGGACGGTCAGACCCGCGATCAGCGGGCCGGCGGCGGTTGGACCGCGCGCCAGCAGCGGCAGGAACGCGATGTAACCCAGCAGCTCTTTGCGAAAGGCCCCGTCGGGGTCAATCGCCCAGAAGGCGACGAACAGGGGCGAGACCAGCAGCAAGAGCAGCCGGTCGGGTAGCCCCGACACAAGTGCGGCACGGAAGATCGCGCTCAGGGTCAGCATGATCAGGCCGGCCTGAATCGCGCCGACCAGGGCAAGCGGCCCAAGGCCGGTGGTATCAGAGAGCCAGAGAAGGGCCTCGCCCCCGGCACCCCGCCGCACGACACCACTGGCGAAATTGATCAGCCAGTCGCCTTGGGCGAATCGGCCGCCGCCCTGTGTCACAAGCCCGGCCAGATGCCATAGAACGATGACGCCCACGGCCAGCAGAACGGCACCAAGGATCGCGGCATGTCGCGGGTTTGGCCTGGCCTCGGCGCGGGGATGAGGGTTCATCTGCTCTTGGCTCCGGGGCTGTCTTTACGATTGACCGCCTGGCCTTGGGGCAGGGGCGATGGCCGCTCATCGGGTATTTCCGGCCCAGGGCGCCGTCTTGTCAAGCGCTGGCCCCTTGGTGCAGCGGGCTGAGCAGGTCCTGTGCCCGCCGCAGCCCGGTGTGGCTCGGTGACTGCTTGGGGGTTGATTTGTCTCATGGACCCGCGTCGCGCCCGGCGCGAGAATGCCGTCAAACGGTCGGGATAGAGGCCGCGACAGAGGAATTTGACGATGCGGATGACATCATGGGGTATGAGAATGGTTGCCGCGCTGTTGCCGCTGACCTTCACGGTCGGTGAGGCGATGGCGCAGCACGCCGAAGGGCGGCTGGTCTACGAGATGATCGTGACCAATGTCGGCACCCGCTCGCAGGGGTGGCATGGCGTGCTGTATGGCCCCGATGGCCGCACGCTGGCGGCCGATCCGGGTGCAACGATTGAAACCGGCGTCGGCGTGTTCGAGGCGCACGCCTGCGACCTGCCTTGGACAGCTTGCGGATTCATCCGGGCGGGGGATGCGCCGTCGGCACCCCGCAACGTGGTCCTCGAAGACCCGGTTGGCTATGGCTACCGGCTTTACGTTCATGCCGAGGGCTCGCGTAGCGAAGGTTGGCGGGGCGAGTTGCGGCACGGCGAGGCCATGGTGCCAGACAGTGCAGGCGGCGCTCCGGTCGAAACGCAGATGGGCCGGTTTGTCATGCTGGGTGAGGGCGCGCATCGCTGGAGCTTTTCGGGCTGGATTCCCGAAGACTGGATCGCTGCCGCACCGGACCCGAAATAGGGCCGACGGCGGCGCTCAGATCAACCCGAACACCAGCGCCCCGAAAAAGAGGCCATTGGCCGTCAGCAGAAGCCCGACGGCCAGCGACCCCAGATCCTTGGCGTGCCGCGCGGTCAGCGACCATTCGGGCGACACGCGATCGACAAGTTCCTCGATCGCGGTGTTCAGCGCCTCGACCGCCAGCAGAACCGCGAAGAGCACTCCTGCCGCGATCCATTGCGCGGGCGGCGATCCGCGCCAGACCAGCGCCGCCACAACCGCCAGGGCACCCACCAGTTCCAGCCGCGCGGCGGTTTCCTGCATCAGGCGGCGGAACCCGGCAATGGAATAACGCGTCGCGTCGATCACGTGCAGAACACCGCTGCGCGGGGGGACGATCTGCGGGGTGTCGTCCACGGCGCGGGCCTTGGGTATGGTTTTGGTCTTGGTCGCGGTTCTCGTCTGCATCAACTGGCCTCTGTTCTGCGGCAGGAAGCGGTCAGGTCCAGTGCAGCCTCGTGCAGGTTGGTGTCGATGTCCAGCAGTCCCAGAACGGTGTGAAACACCATGTCATGACTGGTCGGCTCTGCCGCCACCGTGCCAAGACAGCCAGTGTCGAGATGCATCGCGCCGGCAAACGCCGCGCCCAGCCACAGGATACCGGGCACATGGGTTTGCCCCTCGGGCGCCATGAACATCGGCGCGGCATGCAGGTAAAGGCCGTTCTCGCCCAGCGATTCGCCGTGATCCGAGACAAACATTACCGCAGGCAACACCCGGTCCGAAGCGGCCAGCAGATCGATGGTGCGCGACAGGACGCGGTCGGTTTGCAGCGTGGCGTTGTCATAGGCATTGACGATCTCGTCAACCGAGCAATCGGCGAACTGGGCGGTGCGGCAATCGGGTTCAAACACCGCATCTTCGGGCCGGTAGCGCAGGTAATAGGCGGGCCCGTGATTGCCGATCATGTGCAGGACCAGCACGGTGTTGCGCTCGATGGTCGCCAATGTCGACTCGATGAGGGGCAGGAACACGTCGTCGGTGCACTCGATCTCGCAGGCTTCGGGGGCAAGCGTGGCGTCGACACGTTGCCAGCCGATGCGCGTCGCGACGCGTTGGTCGCCGGTGTTATTGTCATGCCATTGCACGTCGAACCCGACACGCGCCAGGATGTCCAGCAGGTTTTCCTGTGCCAGGAACCGGGCGCGCGAATAGCTGTCCTGGGTCAGGGGCGAGAACATGCACGGCACCGAAACCGCCGTCGAGGTGCCGCAGGACGACAGGTTCGACAGGTTGACGACATTGCGCTCACGCAAGCCAGGGGTCGTGTCGCGGGAATAGCCATCCAGCCCGAAATTGGCCGCGCGCAGCGTCTCGCCGACAAACATTACCAGCAGAACAGGGCGGTCGGCGGCATCCAGCAGTCCGCCGGGCGCGGCATCGGTCGCAATCGGTCGGGCTTGTGGAGGTTCACCGACCCATTGTTCCTTGCCATAGCGGACCAGAGCGGCCAGCGTGGCGCCGGGGTGATAGGCGCTCATCAGCTCGCGCTGCTCGCGCAGGGTCGCGGACATCGCCTTGTAATCGGCGGCCAGCGCGCCAAGGACCAGCGCCACCGACACCGCCACCCCGACCGGCCAACGCCACAAATGATGCCAGCGGCGCACCCGGCGCACCCGGGGCCAGAAAACCAGCGCGGCGGGCAGCAGGCCGGTCAGCGCGATCTGGGTCACGGCGGACACGGTTACCAGGTGGCGCGCTTCGGAGGTCGTGGTCTCCATCACGTTGCGCACCATTTCGCGGTCGATCAGGACACCGAAAGCCCGTTCGAAATAGGCCGCACTGGCGGCCAGCACGATCAGCACGGCGGCGACGGGTTTTTGCAACGCGCCGGGGCCCATGAGTTCGATGCTCAGCACGGTCAGGCCCCAGACCGCGATGCCCAGCAGCAGCGGCGGCAGAGACGCGTCGGGAAAGATCTCCAGCAGGCGGCGCCAGAAGCCGGTGTTGAGCACGGCCATGATATAGCTGGCGACCAGAACCGTCAGCATCGTGTGGCCAAGCGTCGGGCGGTTCAACCAGCGGGGTCTGCGGTTGGTCGGGGGGGTGTCGGTCATGCGTCCTGGTCCTTGTCCCGCGGGCCGGATGGTTCCGGGGGCGGGCTCTTGGTTGCGTGCTGGCGCGGTGCGCGGGCACCGTTTGAGGGGCGCAATGACGGGTTCACCTGTCGCCAGGCTTACAGCGGGGGTGGCGCCGAGTTTTTTTCTCGCCGGGGGGCAAGGCACGCGGTAAGAGGGCGCATGCGCCTGCTCCTGGTCGAAGACTCCGCCGATCTTTCCGCCGCCGTCCTGCGATACCTGCGGGCCGAGGGGCACGCCGCCGATCACGCGCCGGATGCGGCGTCGGCACGCGACGCGCTGGCGGTAGCGCCTTATGCCTGCGTGATCCTGGATCTGGGTTTGCCGGACGGTTCGGGGCTTGAGATTCTGCGCCAGATGCGCGCCGCGCGCGACACGACGCCGGTGATCGTTGCCACCGCCCGCGACCAGATCAGCGACCGGATCGCCGGGCTGGATGCGGGCGCCGATGATTACCTGGTGAAGCCCTTCGATCTGCGCGAGCTGTCGGCGCGGATCCGGGCCAACGCCCGCCGGGCGCAGGGTCTGCCGGAAACCCGCATCGCGGTCGCCGGGCTCGAGGTGGATCGCGGCGCGGCGCGGGTCTGGCGCGGCGGGGCCGAGGTGTCTTTGACAGCGCGCGAATGGGCGGTTCTGGATGCGCTGATAGGGGCGCGGGGGCGGGTGCTGACCAAGGGCGCGCTGGAAGAGGCGCTGTTCGCTTTCGACGCGCCGGTCGATGGCAATGCCGTAGAGGTCTATGTCTCGCGGCTGCGCAAGAAACTTGGCGCAGAGGCGATCGAGACGCGACGCGGGTTGGGATACGTTCTGCCATGACCGATCAAGAGCCGATGCGGGTCTGGTCGTTGCGACGCCGTGTCACCGGGCGGGTAATCGGGTTGGTGGCGCTGGGCTGGCTGGTCAGCATCGCGATTTCAGCCGTCGTTCTGCATGTCGAACTGAACGAGATGTTCGACGAGGAACTGGAGGTGCTGGTCGAGGCGACGGTCCTGTCGCTGGATGCCGCACCAGAGGGTGGGCGCAGCCGTGCGGTTGGCGTGCAGACCAACGATGGCGAAAGGGTGCTGCGCATCCTGACCGGCAGTGGCCCGCAGCCCGAGGCACCCTGGCAGATCGCGCCGACAGAGGGATTCCACGACGCCGAAGGCTGGCGCGTGCTGCGCCGCCATGCCGAAGGCGCGGTGATCGAGGCCGCGCATGCGCTGGACTGGCGCAACGAGGAACTGATCGAAGCGGTCCTGTCGCTGCTGACGCTGATCCTGCCGATGATCGCGGTGCTGGTGTTGGCGCTGCGGCGCACGGTGGGCGGCACAATGGCCCCGGTCGGGGCGTTGGCCGACGCAGTGGCCGCGCGGCAACCCGATGACCTGTCGGCCATCGACGGCCGGGCTCTTCCGCGTGAAATGCAGCCACTGGTTTCCGCGCTCAACGCGCATGTCGGGCGGATCGAGGCCCTGCGTCAGGCCGAGCGCCGATTCGTGGCCAATGCGGCGCATGAATTGCGCACCCCGATCGCCGCCACCCGCGCGCATCTGCAACAGACCGTGGGCGACGGTGCCGCCGAGGCCGTCGCGATGCTGGACGGGCTGACCCGGAGGATCGAGCGGTTGCTGCAACTCTCGCGGCTCGACTCGGGGCTGGCGCTGGGGCAGGGGCCGGCGGATCTGGTGCGGATCTTGCGGCTGATGCTGGCCGATCTGCGGGACCGTGCGGATTTGCGGTTCGACGATGCCGATCTAGAGCGCCTGTCGGTGCGCGTCGATCCCGACGTGCTGGCGATTGTCCTGCGCAACGTTCTGGACAACGCCGTTGAACACGGCACCGGCGCGGTCTCTGTGCGGCTGACACAGGACGGGGTCTTGTGTGTCGAAAACCCGACGACACAGACCCGGCTTTACACCGAAGCCTTCGAGAAACGCGCGGGCTCCGAGGGGGCGGGTTTGGGGCTGTCGATCCTGGCCAGCACCGCTGCGGCCAGCGGTATCGGGCTGGAAACCCGGCTGGATGCAGGGGTCGCGCGGGTCACGCTGCGGTTTGCCTTGGCCTGACCGGGCCAGACCGCGCAAGGATGCTTGTCAGCGGGTTTTACCCTTCGGGGGTAAAGGGTGTGTAAACGCAGTCTGCCAGCGTGCTCTGGTTCAGATCCGCGATAAACGCGCGTTCGGCCTTGGATAAACGTGACTTGAGCAGGCACCGTGGCATCAGGGTGCAGGCGTTGCCCGACGGCTGGAAGCATTCCACGATCGCCTGACCGGATTCCAGCAGCGCGACCACATCCCCCAGCCGGATCTCTGACGGGTCGCGGGCCAGGGTCGCGCCGCCGCCGCCGCCGCGTCGGGTCTGCAACAGCCCCCCGGTGGACAGGGCCGAGATCACCTTGGCCAGATGGTTGCGCGACACCTGGAATTCCTCGGCCAGTTCGGCGGTGCTCATGGCGCGCTCGGGTTCGCCGGCCAGCCGCATCAACACGCGAAGCCCGTAGTCGGTAAAAGAGGTGAGGCGCATGGTCGCATTCCCGAATTGGCATTTGCAATGCGCAATAGCACGGTTTAATCGGTATTTCAAAAGCCAATTCGATCACGCTGGCGTGAGTCGCCAGAGAAAACGAGGCCTCGCAGATGATAGTCACCCTGGAAACCGGCGCAAAGACCGAAACCGGCGCGCTGATCGATCACATCCTGGACCGGTATCACGAAAAGCACCGCGCCGATCTGAAGGGGTTGATCCCGCTGGCGCAAAAGGTCGAGGCGGTTCACGCCGACGACCCGCAGGCGCCGCAGGGTCTTTCCGGGGCGCTGGCCTATCTGGCGCAAGAGATGCAGGAACACATGGCGAAAGAGGAAATGATCCTGTTTCCCGCGATGCGCACTGGCGGGCGCACGGGGATCGAACATCCGATCGCGGTGATGCGCGCCGATCACGACGACCACGCCGAATCCATCGCCCTGATCCGCCGCCTGACCGCCGATCTGGTGGCGCCGGATCACGCCTGCGGATCCTGGCGCCGACTCTATGACGGAACGCGCGCGTTGCTGGACGATCTGGCAAGCCATATCGCGCTGGAAAACGATGTGCTCTTTCCCCGGTTCGAGGGGCGGCCATGAACGCGAGTGTCGCACACGGACCGGCCCCGGTCGCGCGCGGCGCGGTATCGCGGCTGTCCTGCCTTGTGGTGCAACCCTTGCTGATCCGCATCGTGCGGCGCATCGCGGCGCAGCATCCGGGGCTGTTCGCCCGGCTTGGGCCACATCAGCAGACAGATTTCGTGATCGACGCGACCGAGCTTCCGTTCGCGCTTCATTTGCGGCCTGATCCCGATGCACTGATCTTTCGCGCGGTGCCGCGCGATGCCTTGCCGCAGGCGGGCGCGCTGATCCGGGGGCGGTTCATGCTGCTGCTGGAATTGATCGATTCCGAGGAAGACGGCGACGCGGCGTTCTTTTCGCGCGATCTGGAGATCGGCGGCGATACCGAGGCGGTGGTGCGCCTGCGCAATGCGCTGGATGACGTGGATGTCTCGATCGCCGAAGAGGCCGCGCAAATGTTCGGTGCCCCCGGTCGCGCGATTCTGGCGCGGCTGCGCCGAGCCTATGCCGATGACACCAAAGGACGGGGGCACGCATGAGCCTCGCTGAACTGATCTGCCCCGCCGGAACGCCCGCCGCCCTGCGCACCGCTGTCGATGCCGGTGCCGATGCCGTCTATTGCGGTTTTCAGGATGCGACCAACGCGCGCAACTTTCCCGGGCTGAACTTCACGCCCGATGAACTCGCGGCGTCGGTGGCTTATGCCCATGCGCGCGGAACCAAGGTTTTGCTGGCGCTGAACACCTACCCGCCCGCCGGCAAGGTGGACCTGTGGCGGCAGGCGGCGGATACCGGCGCGCGGCTGGGGGTCGATGCCTTTATCGTCGCCGACATGGGCGTGGCCGATTACATCGCGCGCACCCATCCCGACGTGCGTCTGCACCTGTCGGTGCAGGCCGCGGCCTCGTCGCCCGAGGCGATCCGGTATTACTGCGAGGAATTCGGCGTCAAGCGCGTTGTCCTTCCGCGTATCCTGACGATCCCCGAGATCCGCCAGATCCGCAAGGAAATCCCCTGCGAAATCGAGACCTTCATCTTTGGCAATCACGGGTTGATGGTCGAGGGGCGGTGCAGCCTGACCAACTATCTGACCGGGCAATCGACCAACATGGACGGTGTCTGTTCACCGGCCTCGGACGTGACCTATGAACGCTGCGCCGACGGCGCGATGGCCTCGCGGCTGGCCGGGTTCACCATCGACCGGTTCGGCCCCGAGGAAAACGCCGGATACCCAACGATCTGCAAGGGCCGCTATACGGCCCCGCATCGCGACGAGGCCTTCTATGCCTTCGAAGAGCCCGTCAGTCTGAACCTGTCGCGGCTCTTGCCCGAGTTGATCGAGGCCGGGGTGCATGCCTTCAAGATCGAGGGGCGCCAGCGGTCGAAATCCTATGTCCGCGGCGTGGTTTCGGCGTTTCGCAAGGCGGTCGATGACATCCGCGCTGGCCGCGAGGCCGATATCGCCGATCTGGTTGCCCTGACCGAAGGGCAGAAACAGACGCAAGGCGCGTTTCAAACGAAGAAATGGCGGTGAAGGCCATGACACCAAAACTGACCTTGGGACCCATCGCCTATCACTGGTCCGCCGAAGAGCGCCGCGATTTCTATGCGCGGATCGCCGACGAAGCCGCTATCGACGAGGTGTATCTGGGCGAGGTCATCTGCTCGAAACGCGCGCCGTTCCACGAGGCCGATCTGCCCGCCACCATCGAACGGCTGGAACGCGCGGGCAAGACCGTGGTCCTGTCCACGCTGGCCGAGGTGATGCTCAAGCGCGAGCGCAAGGCGACCGGGGATCTGGCCGACATGGATCACCCCGAGATCGAGATCAACAACGCCGCCGGGCTTTACGCACGCGGAACCCGGCCGCATCGGATCGGGCCATTCATGAATGGCTATAACGAGGCCACGATCGCATGGATGGCGGGCAAGGGCGCGACCCATGTCTGCTTGCCGACCGAATTGCCCGGCGAAGCCATCGCCGTTGCCGCCAAAGCCGCGCGCGCGTTGGGGTTGGGGGTGGAGGTGCAGGTGTTTGGCCGTGCCTCGCTTGCGGTTTCGGCGCGATGCTATCACGCACGCGCTCATGGCCGCACCAAGGACAATTGCCAGTTCGTGTGCGAAAACGATGCCGACGGCATGCCGCTGCGGACTTCGGACGACCGCCCGATCCTGCGGATCAACGGCATCCAGACCCAATCGGAAAGCTATGTTTCCCTTCTGCCGGAATGCACCGCGCTGACGGCCGGGGGTGTCACGCATCTGCGGCTGATGCCGCAAGCCGTGGACATGGTGCAAGTGGCCGCCGTGTTTCGTGGTGTGCTGGATGGCGCCCTGGGCCTGGCCGGGGCCGAGGCCCGGCTGCAAGAACTCTGCGACGGTATCGGCTTCAGCAACGGGTTCTTCCACGGACAGGCCGGGTATCGCCGGATCACCGCGGCAAGCCCGGCGTAACGACGCGACAAGGAAACCATGCGATGACCGCAGCCTCTTCCCCGACGACCGCCCAGCAGATGCGCGCCTGGCGTGGACCGGCGATTCTGACCTATGGGTTCCGGCCGTTCTTTTTCGGCGGCGCGGTCTGGGCGATGCTGGCGATGGTCCTATGGGTGCCGATGCTGTCCGGGCATGTGATGTTGCCGACGGCATTCGATCCGGTCAGTTGGCACGCGCATGAGGTGCTGTTTGGATACCTCGGCGCGGTGATCGCCGGGTTTCTGATGACCGCCGTTCCGAATTGGACCGGACGCTTGCCGATCGTCGGCTGGCGGCTGGGCGCGCTGGCTCTTCTGTGGCTGGCCGGACGGCTGGTGGTGCTGGTCTCTTCGGGCCTGCCGCCCTTGTTGGTGGCGATGGTCGATCTGGCCTTTCCGGTGGTTCTGGCGCTGGTCATCAGCCGCGAGATCATCGCCGGCAAGAACTGGCGCAATCTGATCGTGCTGGGGATGCTGGCGGCCTTTGCGCTGGGCAACGGGATGTTCCACCTGGATGCCGCGCGCGGGGATGTAGCGGCGCAGGGGGCAGGGCTGCGGTTCGGGTTGGGCGCCGCGGTCCTGATGATCGGTGTGATCGGTGGGCGGATCGTGCCGTCCTTTACCCGCAACTGGCTGGCCAAGCGCGGCCCCGGCGCTCTGCCGACCGCGCCGATGCAGGGCTTTGACAAGCTGGCGTTGCTGGTTTTGCTGGTGGGTTTGCTGCTCTGGGTGGTGGTTCCGACGCACCCCGCGACGGGGGCGGCTCTGGTGTTGGCCGGGGTTCTTCATATCGCCCGGCTGGCGCGTTGGGCCGGGCATCGCACCACCTCCGAGCCATTGGTTCTGGTGCTGCACCTGGCCTATGCCTTTGTTCCGCTGGGCGCGCTGGCGTTGGGCGCCGAAATTCTTCTGCCCGGACTGCTTGGCATGGCCGCGGCGCAGCATCTGTGGATGGCGGGCGCCGTCGGGCTGATGACGCTGGCGGTGATGACCCGCGCGACACTGGGGCATACCGGGCAGGCCTTGACCGCGAATGCGGCAACCGTAGCGATCTATGCGGCTCTTCTGGTGGCGGTTTTCGCGCGACTGGCAGCGGGCATTTGGCCGGGCATTGCGCATGAATTGCATATGCTTGCGGGCACTGGCTGGATCGGGGCGTTCGGTGGCTTTGCGCTGGTCTATGGCCGGCTTCTACTCAGGCTGCCCGCCGCCAAGCGGATCTGACGGGTCTGCCGGGTGCCGCGCCCCGCTCAGAACCGGGCGGATCGCGGGGCCCAGAACAGAGGGCGCAAAACCGACAAGGAACACAAGCCAGCCAAGACACCACAGACCCGCCGCCCCATGCACCAGTTCTGAACCGAACGCCGGAAAAAACGCGACCGCCAGACGACTCACGGTTGCCAACCAGATTAGGCCAATGCCACACGTAAAACCCCGCCCCGCGACCAGCGCCCCATCGACACGCCGAGCCGAAGCACGCCCGGCGATGGCCATGATGAGCCCCGCCATCGCGCCGATGCTGAGGGTGTGGACCGCATCGCCAAGCGGGATGACTCCGGGCCAGATCCAGTGCGCAGCCACGGCGAGCAGACCGATCGGAACCCATAAAAACCCCAGGACCAACCCGGCCAGCAAGGGATTGCGGCACGCCACCACCGGGCGCCACCCGATAATCGCCCAGACCAGACTCAGTGCCGCACCCAGCAGAGTCGCGCCGATGAGCCGGTCAAAACCGGGGTTTCGAAGGTCCAGGGTCGTGCCAAGCAGCGCCATTCCGACCAGACCCAATGCCAGTATTCGAGCGCGCGGTCGGTCGATGACATGCCTGCGACCGTCACCGACGCTGCGTAACCAGTTGCCGATGAAGGCAGGAATCGCCCGCCCGCCGATGGCGATGATCAACCCGGCGAAGGCCAGAACCCCCGCACGGCCGACGGCCAGCGCGATGTCGGGGTGGCCGCTTCGCGCGGCGATCAGAAACGCCGTTTGCCCGGCAACAGAACCCAGGATCGCCAAGGCCAGGAACACCGGGGCCTTGCGTCGTGGCCTGAACGGCCCGACGCGCCACGCTCGAAACAGGATCACCGCCAGCAGCAGTCCGAACGCCGCGTTGATCAGGATCAGACCGGCCAGCGGCAAACCGTTGGATGCCAGGATCGCGCCGCGGGCGGCAAGCCAGCTCATAGCCAGGCTTTTCAACCAGACGCCGCGCAAGGGCGCGGTTCCGGTCCAGCCCGAAAGCGCGGTCAGCCCGTATCCGCCAGCCGCCGCCAGCGCAAAGCCGAACAGCAATTCGTGGACATGCCACAAGACCGGATCCGCCAAGGGCGTCGGCACGCCGAAGCCAATGCCTAGTGGCCACCAGGCGATGATCAGAACGGCGTATGAAAACGACATCAGGAACAGCGGCCGGTGGGGCGAGTCCCAAAGCGATGCCAAGCGCCGCGCGGGGTCTCTGACAGGGTGTGGAAGCGGGTTCATGAGGCGTGTGATGCGCCTCTTTTCGATGATTCGCCGGTGCGGCATGTCGCCGCGGGGCGGGGTGTCGACACCTGGCTTGTCCCCATCTGTCCCGTGGCCTGAGGTGTCCGGTGATGCTCAGAGCAAGCTACTGATAAATATTCGAATTTCGGCATTCAAGAGATGCGTTTCCGGTTGATCTGAATCAAGGACCACCCCCAAGAGGCGAGACTACGACACTCCATGCGCGACAGAATCCCATCATTTTTTCTGACCCTGTGCCTGACCCTGTCGATGCTGGCGGGCGCGGTGGTCACGGGTGTCGCGCAGGGTCGCCCCGATCCCTGGCGGGGGTCTTTGACCGAGATGATCATCTGCGACACGCAGGGCGGGACATCGGTCATCCTGGTCGACGCCGCGGGCAACCGCGCGGACCCCGAAGGGCATTGCGACGGGCTGCCGTGCCAAGCGTGCCTGAGCACGGTTGTCTTTTTCAACACCCCAGTTGCGAGCGGTCCGGTGCTCGATCGGGTCATGCGGCCTGTGCACGTCACCGCCCTTCCGGTCGGCGGCGCCTTGCCGCGCAGTTTCCACAAATCCGCCCGCGCGCCCCCATCAGAGGTCTGATTCTTATGCCTGCCCCCTCCCTGTGGCGTCTCGCCGCGTTTCTTCTCTTTCTTCTTCTGCCTCTGGCGGTCTCGGCGCAAACGCCTCATTTGCAGCGTTTCCTCGTCGAAACTTCGCCGTCGGCTCTGGTCCCTGACGCCACAGGCTTTGGCGCAATGCGGACCGATGTGCCCGTTGCCCCCTTGCTGCGCGGCTCAGATCGGATCGGCTGGGCCTTTATCACCTCGGATTTCGTCGGCACGACGGGCTATTCGGGAAAACCGATTCACATCATGGTTGCCGTCGATGACGATGCCCGCATTCTGGGCGTCTCTCTGGTGCATCATTCCGAGCCGATCGTGCTGATCGGCATTCCCGAAAGCCGGATCCGCGAGTCGATTTCCGGGCAGGTCGGAATCGATCTGGCCGATCTGGCGAATGGTGGCGACGGGCCTGAATTGAACATCATCTCGGGCGCGACGGTTACGATCATGGTGATCGACGATTCGATCCAGCGGTCGGGTATCCGCGTAGCGCGTCTGCTGGGGTTGGGCGGATTGTCGGCACAGGCCGAGCAAAGCGGCCCGCGTTTCGACATCAACCCCGAGATCGCGGCGCCCGATAGCTGGTTCGACATGCTGGGCGACGGCACGATGAGGCGCATGACGCTGGAAGTCGGACAGGTCAACGCGGCCTTCGAGGCGCTGGACGACCCGCGCGCCGCGCGTCGCGCGCTGACCGACCCGCCGGAAACCACCTATATCGACCTCTATGCCGCTCAGGTCAGTGTGCCGGGCATCGGCCAGGAGGTGATGGGTGCCGCCGAATACGCCAACCTCACCGACTGGCTGAACGAGGGCGATCACGCGATTTTCGTCGGTGGTCAGGGGCTTTATTCCTTCAAGGGGTCCGGCTATGTGCGCGGCGGCATTTTTGACCGTATCGTTCTGATTCAAGGAGATATTTCGGTTCGTTTCCGCGACCGGGATCACCGCCGTCTGGGCGATGTGGCGACCGAGGGCGCGCCGCGCCTGACGGAATCCGACATCTTCCGCATCCCGGCCGAATCTGGCTTTGATCCGGCCGAACCCTGGCGGCTTCAACTGCTGGTGCAGCGTGACGTGGCCGCGTTGGAACGCGCCTTCACGACTTTCGATCTGGGCTATCAGCTGCCGCGCCA
>JAGRMK010000097.1:0-163 GCA_020441345.1 Paracoccaceae bacterium | reverse complement strand
GTACTGGCGGCGATGCTTCTGGTGCTGACCACGGCGTTTTTCTTCCAGGGATGGCTGACCAAATCCGAACGCGTAACCTATTGGTTCCGAATGTCATTTCTGACCGTGACCCTGGTCTTCCTGGGATGGTATGCCAACGCGCAACTGTCGGTGGTCAACGTGC
>JAGRMK010000096.1:1893-2234 GCA_020441345.1 Paracoccaceae bacterium | reverse complement strand
TGACCGGCCCGGTTCCGGTGACCGAGAAGATCCTGCGCGAAAGCGGCATGTCGATTTCCGACATCGACCTGTTCGAGGTGAACGAGGCTTTCGCGGCCGTCGTCATGCGCTTCATGCAGGCATTCAACGTCGATGACAGCAAGGTCAACGTGAACGGCGGTTCCATTGCCATGGGGCACCCGCTGGGTGCCACGGGCGCGATCATCCTCGGCACTCTGCTGGACGAGCTGGAGCGCACCGGCAAGGGCACGGGCCTGGCCACGCTGTGCATCGGCTCGGGCATGGGGGCCGCGACGATCATCGAGCGCGTCTGATGCCGAAGATCGACATCAACGCGGCGC
>JAGRMK010000096.1:0-1841 GCA_020441345.1 Paracoccaceae bacterium | reverse complement strand
CGTCGCGCCGTCTGGGTCAGGCGGCGGGGCTGACGCAGTTCGGGGTGAACATCGTCTACCTTGAACCCGGCGCGCCTGCCTCGTTGCGCCACTGGCATCTGCAGGAAGACGAATTCGCGATGGTTCTGACCGGCGAACTGGTGCTGGTCGAGGACGATGGCGAAACCGTGATGCGCCCCGGCGATTGCGCGGCCTGGAAGGCGGGGGTGCCGAATGCGCACCGTTTCGTCAACCGCACGCAGACGACGGCCAGTTTCCTGGTGGTCGGCAGCAAAGCGCCCGAAGAGGTCGCGACCTATGGCGATGTCGATATGCAAGTCCACATTGCGGGCGGCGAAGCCCGCTTCACTTATCACGACGGGAGCGAATGGTCCGGACCGCGCGATCTCGCCCCGAAAGGAGACTGACCATGACTGAACTTCACTATGCCGTTGACGCCGATGGCGTCGCTACCATCACCTGGGACGTGCCCGAGAAATCGATGAACGTCATGTCGTTCCAGGGCCTGCAAGAACTGGAATCCGGGATCGACGCGGCGCTGGCTGATGACGCCGTCAAGGGCGTGATCATCACCAGCGGCAAGCCCGATTTCGCCGGCGGCATGGATCTGAACGTGCTGGCCGAGATGCGCGACAGCGCGGGCGACAACCCGGCGCAGGGCCTGTTCGACGGGATCATGGCCATGCACATCCTGCTGCGCAAGATCGAGCTGGCAGGCATGGACCGCAAGACGCAAAAGGGCGGCAAGCCGATCGCCGCAGCCCTGCCCGGCACGGCAATGGGCATCGGGCTGGAGATCCCGCTGGCCTGCCACCGGATCTTTGCCGCCGACAATCCCAAGGCACAGATCGGCCTGCCGGAAATCAAGGTCGGCATCTTCCCCGGCGCGGGCGGCACGACCCGACTGGCGTGGAAACTGGGTGCGATGGCGGCGGCGCCGTTGTTGCTGGAGGGCAAGGCGCTGGCCCCGGCCAAGGCCAAGGCCGCCGGTGTGATCGACGAGGTGGTTCCCGCCGATCAGTTGCTCGCGGCGGCAAAAGCCTGGGTTCTGGCCGCCAAGGACGAGGATCTGGTCAAGGGCTGGGACAAGAAGGGCTACAAGGTTCCGGGCGGCACGCCGTATTCGGCGCCCGGTTTCCCGACTTTCGTCGGCGCCTCGGCAATGATCCATTCGAATACCTGGGGCGTCTACCCGGCGGCGAAGGCATTGCTGAGCGCGGTTTACGAAGGGTTGCAAGTGCCGTTCGACACGGCGCTGAAAATCGAGGCGCGCTGGTTCACCAGCGTCTTGATGAACCCGTCGTCCAGCGCGATGATCCGCAGCCTGTTCGTCAACAAGGGGGCGTTGGAAAAAGGCGCAAACCGCCCCGATGTGCCCGATGAACGCGTCAAGAAGGTCGGTGTCCTGGGCGCCGGCATGATGGGCGCGGGTATCGCCTATGTCAGCGCCGCGGCGGGTATCGAGGTCGTGCTGCTCGACAGCACCGTCGAGGCCGCGGAGAAAGGCAAATCCTATTCCACGGGCATCCTGGACAAGGCGATCAAGCGCGGTCGCGGCACCGAGGACAAGAAGGCCAAGCTGCTGGGCCTGATCAAGACGACGGCGGATTACGCCGATCTGGAAGGCTGCGATCTGATCGTCGAAGCGGTGTTCGAAGACCCGGCGGTCAAGGCCGACGTGACGGCCAAGGCCGAGGCGGTAATTCCCGAGACGGCGATCTTTGCCTCGAATACCTCGACCCTTCCGATCACCTCGCTGGCGCAGGCATCCAAGCGGCCCGAACAGTTCATCGGCATCCACTTCTTCAGCCCGGTCGACAAGATGCTGCTGGTCGAGATCA
>JAGRMK010000095.1:9589-9835 GCA_020441345.1 Paracoccaceae bacterium | reverse complement strand
GAAATCACCCAGCGCGCGCTCCAAAGAGCGGGTGGTCGCCGACCGCGACAGGGCTCAGAGCCCCGGATAGAGCGGGAAGCGGTCGCAGAGCGCCTTGACCTTGGCGCGCACCGCAGCTTCGACGGCATCGTTGCCGCCCTCGCCATGCGCGGCCAGACCATCGACAACCTCGACGATCCAGTCGGCGATCTGGCGGAACTCGGTCTCGCCAAAGCCGCGGGTGGTGCCGGCGGGGGTGCCCAGACG
>JAGRMK010000095.1:9305-9549 GCA_020441345.1 Paracoccaceae bacterium | reverse complement strand
TCTTGTTGCAGGTGATATGCGCGCGGCCCAGGGCCTGTTCGGTCGCGTTGCCTTTGACGCCCTTGGGCCGCAGATCGACCAGCATGACATGGGTGTCGGTGCCGCCGGTGACGATATCCAGCCCGCCTTTCATCAGTTGATCGGCCAGCGCCTGTGCATTTTTCACGACCTGTGCGGTGTAGTCCCTGAACTCGGGGCGCAGAGCCTCGCCAAAGGCGACGGCCTTGGCGGCGATGACATGCAT
>JAGRMK010000095.1:8668-9223 GCA_020441345.1 Paracoccaceae bacterium | reverse complement strand
CCGCCGCGCGGGCCGCGCAGGGTCTTGTGGGTCGTGGTGGTCGCCACATCGGCATAGGGGAACGGCGAGGGGTGCTGTCCGCCGGCCACCAACCCGGCGAAATGCGCCATGTCCACCAGCAGATAGGCGCCGACCTTGTCGGCAATCGCGCGGAAGCGCGCGAAATCGATCTGGCGCGGAATGGCCGAGCCACCGGCGATGATCAGCTTGGGCTGATGTTCGACCGCGAGGGCCTCGACCTGGTCATAGTCGATGCGGTTGTCCTGCTGGCGCACACCGTATTGCACGGCGTTGAACCACTTGCCCGACTGGTTCGGCGCCGCGCCATGCGTCAGATGCCCGCCCGAGGCCAGGTTCATGCCCAGAATGGTGTCGCCCGGCTTGATCAGCGCGGTGAACACACCCTGGTTGGCCTGGCTACCGGAATTGGGCTGCACGTTGGCAAAGGAACAGCCAAAGAGTTCACAAGCGCGGTCGATGGCCAGTTGCTCGGCGATATCGACATACTGACAGCCGCCATAGTAGCGGCGGCCCGGATAGCCTTCGGCGTATTTG
>JAGRMK010000095.1:1121-8600 GCA_020441345.1 Paracoccaceae bacterium | reverse complement strand
CTCGTCGCGCTGGCGGCCCAGCTCAAGCCCGATGGCCTTGGCGATCTCGGGGTCGCGGGTGGCAAGGGATTCGGTGAAAAAGCCGGTTGAGGTGGTCATGCGCGTCTCCCGCCGCTGGATGGCTGCTGTTCGTGCGGGTGTTTAGCGCAGGCGTGCGGGCACGGAAAGCGACGAAAACGCCGCAATCGGCGTCGGATGCGAAATGCCCTTTCCGATTGCCTGCCCGTCGCGCATTTGCGAAACCTGTCGCATGGCGATGTCAAGGAGAGTGCGCGTGCCCGGAACGGACCCAAACCCAACGGCGCCCAGACGCACCCCGATCGTGTTCCTGGCCAGCCAGGCGCCCGTCGCGCAAAAAGCCCGCGCGGATCTGGTGGCGCGCTATGGCGACGCGCCCCTGTCGCAGGCGGCGGTGATCGTGGCGCTGGGCGGCGACGGGTTCATGCTGGAAACCCTGCACGCCACCCAGGCGCGGGATATCCCGGTCTACGGCATGAACCGCGGCACGGTCGGCTTTCTGATGAACAGTTTCGACCTGGAGGATCTGCCCGCGCGGTTGGAGGCGGCGCAGGAAACCGTGCTGAACCCGCTGGCGATGACTGCGACCGATATCGAAGGGCGGGTGCACGATGCGTTGGCGATCAACGAGGTGTCCTTGCTGCGCGAGGGGCCGCAGGCGGCGCGGCTGCGCATCACCGTGGACGGGCGCGTCCGGATGGAGGAACTGGTCTGCGACGGCGCCCTGGTGGCGACGCCTGCCGGATCGACGGCCTACAATTATTCCGCGCATGGTCCGATCCTGCCGATCGGGGCGGATGTGCTGGCGCTGACGGCGGTTGCGGCATTTCGACCCCGGCGCTGGCGCGGGGCGCTGTTGCCGAAATCGGCCGTCGTGCGGTTCGATGTGCTGGACCCGCAAAAACGCCCGGTGATGGCCGAAGGCGACGGGCAATCGGTGCGCGACGTGATCTCGGTCGAGATCCGGTCCGAGGTTTCGGTGCGCCACCGGCTGATGTTCGACCCCGGTCACGGGTTGGAGGAACGCCTGATCCGCGAACAGTTTTTCTGACGCCGGGGCGACCGGCCGGGTGTTGGCCTATCCGTGCCGCAACAGATCCACGAACTTGCGGGTTACGGAACTTTGCGAGGCGCTGATGCGACGGATGATCCCCATCGGCCGTGCGAATTGCGGGTGATCGACATCGAGAAACGTCAGTTTCTCGTGCATGTGGCCCTGCGTGGCTTCCCTTGGCATTGTCGAAATCAGGTCGGTCGATTCGACGATTTCCAGAACCGAGTGGATGGAGTCCGTTTCGACGGCAATGCGGATCTTTTCCAGGCCCATTGCCACCAGCGCCCCTTCGGTTTGCAAGCGCAGTGTGCTACCGCGCGAATGGGCGATCCAGGAATGGCGCTCCAGCTCCCTCGGGCCGATCGACCGGGCCGACAGCAGCGGATGCCCCGCGCGGCAGATGATGCCGATGCGTTCGTCGACCAGAGGCGCGAACGAAAACTCGTCTACGTGTTCGGCCAGGTTTCTTGGGCCGACCACAAGGTCGATTTGCGTCCGTTCCAGCATGGTTCTGAGTTCATGCACCAACCCGACCCGCAGTTCGACATGGCATTCGGGGTTTTCGCGCACGAACCGCGAAATCCGCCGCGACAGGAAATGGTCGGCGATGATCGGCGGAGCGCCGATCTTCAGTTCCCCGGCAGAGCCGATCGCGGCAAGGTCGGAATAGGCCGAGGCCTGTTCTTCGGCGATGCGGATCGTCAACCCGTTTTGCGCCAGACGCAGCCCCAGCTCGGTCGGGATCGCGCGCCGGGTGCTTCGGTCGAACAGCGGCGCGCCGACCCGGCTTTCCAGCTGCTTGATATTCCGGCTGAGAGAGGGTTGCGTCATGCTCAGCCTGTCGGCGGCGGCCTGGAACGACCCGGCCTCGACGATCATTGACAGCTGAACAAGATGGCGTGGATCGAGTTTCATACCGAAATCCTATGAGTCGCCCCTTATTATGAATTATTTATTGAGGTTTGGAACTGCTAGCCACATTCACACGTTTTGGGAGGACGACATGATCAACACATTTACCTTTGGGCGCGTGGCTGCTGTCGCCGCCTTGTGCGCATCCATGGCAACCGCCGCCGGTGCACAAATCCAGCGCGGTGAAACCGCGGGTGTGGGCGACCCGGTTTATACGATGTTCGTTGCCTTCGCCAATCAGGCGCAGGCAGGAGGCGTCAATATCCAGGTCAACGCGGGCCAGACCCTGACGCAATCCATGTTGCGCGCCGGGCGCGGCGAGATCGAGTTCTATTCGGGCGTGCCCTCTTTGGTGAACCTGATGGCCGGCAACCGCGCGATGTATGAACCCATCAGCGACGCGCCCGAGGCCGCAGCCAATCTGCGCGCGATCCTGGGGTTCCAGGCGGGCGCCTATCATCCTGTGACGCTGGCCGGATCGGGGATCGAGGGTTGGGCCGATATCGCGGGCAAGACCGTGTTCACCGGGCCACCGGCCGGGTCGGCCTCGGCGACTTCGGAAAGCCTGATCCGCAACGTGACCGGGCTTGAGCCGGGCTCGGACTATACCGCCGTTCGTCTGTCCTGGGGCGAGGGGTATGCCGCGCTTGCGGATGGCCGCATCGACATGATGGTGCGCCCAGCAGAGATCGGATCCGCGAATATCGAGCAATTCGGCCTGTCGGGCGAGTTCCGCATCCTGTCGATCCCGGCCGACGCGCTGGAAACACCGGCGATGCAAGAGCTTGTCGGGGGGGCGGGCCGCGGCGTCGCGCAATTCGACGGCAGCATCTATCCGGGGCAGCTGACCGAAGGCACGATCACGGCGCTGGCGTTTTCGCAGTTCATCGGCACGCATGCTGGCGTTGACGAAGACCTGGTCTATCAAGTCACACGTGCGTTCTGGGAAAACCTCGACGAGGTGCAGGCGACCGCGTTCTTCCTTCAGGCGGTGACGCCGGAAACCGCGTTCACCTCGGTCAACGTGCCGCTGCATCCGGGCGCGATCCGCTATTACGAGGAAGCCGGGTTCACGATCCCCGACGCGCTGCGTCCGACAAACTGATCGGACCCTCTGGCCGCACCGCTATCGGTGCGGCCTTTTCCTTCTAGACTGGATGGCACTCATGACCGGTATGGCGTTTCTCGGCCCTGTTTCGGCGCGCGCATTTGCGATCGCGGGCATCTTGGCGGCGGCGGCCCTTGGGGCCATCACGATCTATACCTCGGGCCTTGGCCTGCTGGACCCGAAATTGCACCGCGCGGGCGGGTTTGCCCTGGCGCTGATGACCGCGCTGGCGGTGGCGCGCAGGCGCAATGCGGCGACCGCGTCCCGGCGGCCGGGCAGGGCGATGCTTGCGCTGGGCATCGACGGGGCGCTGCTGATCGCCGGACTGTGGTCGATCTGGGCGTTCTATTCTGTGCAATCCCAGATGGAGACCGCGCTTTATGACGTGCGAAACCCCGATGTCTGGCCCGCGCTGGCCGGGATCGTGGTGTTCCTGGAACTCTGTCGCCGGCTTTGGGGGCTGGGCGTGTTCGGCGTGGGGGTCTTTGGCGTTCTGTATCTGATGTTCGGCCAGCATTTGCCGGGCCTGCTGGAACACGCGGGCTTCAGCCTGCGCGAGATTTCGCAGGCGTTGTGGTATAACACCAACAAGGGCGTGTTCGGCTCGCTGACCAATATCGTGCTGAGCACGGTGTTCATCTTCATCATTTTCGGCGCACTTCTCGAGGGCACGGGCGCGGGTGACACGCTGCTGAAATTCGCCTTTCTGGCGACCCGGCGCACGCGGGGCGGTCCGGCCCATGCCGCGATCCTGGCCTCATCGCTGTTTGGCACGATGTCGGGCAGCACGGTCGCCAACATCGTCGGCACCGGCACGTTCACGATCCCGATGATCAAGAAGCGCGGCTTCTCGGCGACGTTTGCCGCCGGGATCGAAGCCACGGCCTCGTCCGGGGGGCAGATCATGCCGCCGATCATGGGCGCGGCGGCACTGGTGATGGCCGACATCACCGGGGTCGGATACCTGAATATCATCATCGCGGCGCTGGTCCCGGCCCTGTTCTATTATTTCAGCCTGTTCTGCGCCGTCACCGTCGAGGCCCGGCGTCAGGGGATCGAGATCCAGCCCCTGACCCTGGACGACAAGATCACCCGCGTCGACATGATCAATTCGATCCTGTTCATCGGCCCGATCTTGACGGTCATCGTGTCGCTGGTGCTCGGCCTGTCCACCTCGTCGGCGGGGTTCTATGCCGTCGTTGTCCTGCTGGGCCTGTCGGTGATCAACCCCGAAGTGCGGCGAAACCCGCGGCGGGTCTGGGATTCGTTCATCTCGGGCTGCCAGTCGGGCGCGACCCTGCTGATCGCGCTGGCCACGATCGGCATCCTGGTCGGGTCGCTGGACTCCACGGGGCTTGGCCTGAAGCTGGCGAACCTGATCTCGGAGATCCGCGGCGAAAGCCTGTTCTCGGCCTTGCTGGTGGCGATGGTCGGCGCGCTGATCCTGGGCATGGGGATGCCGACTCTGCCCGCCTATCTGATCATCGTGCTGGTGATGGGGCCGGCAATCCAGGCGCTGGGTGTGTCGATGCTCACCGCGCATATGTTCGTGTTCTACTATGGCGTGGCCTCGTCGCTGACCCCGCCGGTCGCCATCGCGGCCTATGCGGCAGCACCGATCGCGGGCGCCAATCCGCTGATGACCGCGTTCATGTCCTTCCGGTTGGGCATGGCCAAGTTCATCATTCCGTTCATCTTTGCCTTCTATCCGACGCTGTTGATCGTCGAGGTGTTCGATCCCGTCGCCTTCGTGTGGATCGTGGCAAGGACGGTGTTCTGCATCTGGCTCTTTTCCTCGGCGCTGTCGGCCTATGACCGCCAGAAACTGTCCCCGCCAGAAGTCGGATTGCGGTTCATCGCGGCTTTCGCGGTCCTGTTCACCGACCCGGTCGTCTATGGGCCCGCCCTGATTACCGGGGTCGCGCTGATTGCCTGGGATCTGAGACGGCAGGCACGCACCAACCGGGCAACAGAGGCGTAACCATGACCAAGCGACCCAACTTCCTGTTCATCATCACCGATCAGCACCGCGCCGATCACCTTGGCTGCTATGGCAATCCGATCGTCAAGACGCCGAATATCGACGCGTTGGCGCAGGATGGCACGCGATGGGACCGGTTCTACGTGGCCAATCCGATCTGCATGCCGAACCGCGCCTCGATCATGACCGGGCGGATGCCGTCGCTGCATGGCGCGCGTCACAACGGCATTCCGCTGTCGCGGGATCACACGACCTTTGTCGAACTGTTGAAAGAGGCCGGCTATGCCACCGGGTTGATCGGCAAGTCGCATCTGCAAAGCTTCACCGGGTTGCCCGCGACCAACCGCTATCAGCCCGTCGAAGGCCTGCACACCCCGCCCGAAGGGCTGCGCGACGCCTACAAACGCAACCGCCATACGCCCGATTACGATCTAGAGGACGTGACGCGTTGGGATCGCCCGCTGGCCGAGCGGATGGAAGGCGATTTCTACGGGTTCGATCACGTCGAGATCGCGGCCGATCATGCCGACAAGGCATCGGGCGACTACCGGCTTTGGGCACGTGCACAGCGCCCCGATTTCGACAGCCTGGTCGGGCCGGAAAACGCCCTGCCGGACGACCGGATCAAGGCACCGCAGGCCTGGCGCACGGCGGTGCCAGAGGACCTGTATTCGACCAGCTGGATCGCCGACCGGTCCGAAGCCTGGCTGACCGAGCGCGCACAGGACGACGCGCCATTCTTCCTGCAAATGTCGTTTCCCGACCCGCATCACCCGTTCACCCCGCCGGGGCGCTATTGGGACATGTATGATCCGGCCGACATCCCCTTGCCCGCGTCGTTTGGCAAGGGCGACCTGCCGCCGATCGCGGCGATGAAAGCGGCCCTGCGCGACGGTTCGGACCCGCGCGACAATCAGAACCCGTTTGCCGTCACCGAAGACGAGACGCGCGCGATCATCGCCCTGACCTATGGCGCGATCACCATGATCGACGATGCCATCGGGCGCGTGCTGGCGCGGCTCAAGGCGCTGGGACTCGATGAGAACACGGTGGTCATCTTCACCTCGGATCACGGCGATTACATGGGCGACCATGGCCTGATGTTGAAATTGCTGCTTCATTATCAAGGAACGATCCGCGTTCCCTTCATCTGGAACGATCCGGCGAGCCCGGCGGGGGGCGCGGTCGACAGTGCGCTTGGGTCCAGCATCGATATCGCGGCGACGATCCTCGGGCGGGCCGGAGTTCAGCCCTATAATGGGCTCCAGGGCCGCGATCTTTTGGCTTCGCCAGCGCCCGAAGCGGTGATTGTCGAGGAAGACAGCCAAAGGCGCATGACCGGCTTTGACCGCCCGCAACGGGTGCGCACGCTGGTCACAGAGCGCTACCGCATGTCGCTGCGCGAAGGCGAAAGCTGGAACGAGCTCTATGACCTGGTCGCGGATCCCGAGGAAAACATCAACCTTTATGCGCTGGAGTCCGCGGCAGGGGTCCGGGCCGAGCTGACCGAACTCATGCTGCGCCGGGTCATTGCGTTGCAGGATCGTGCGCCACTGCCGGCCTATCGCGCCTGAACGGGGGTGGATCGTGCGGTGTTTCTGCACGATCCACCCGGCGGCCCGGCTGAGCCGTCGGGATGAGTATTTTTCGGCAAGATGAAATCAGCAAGTCAGCTTGTGACGTGACAAGGCGTCGTAGGCGGGCTGTGCAGCCTCGGCGAGCGCCTGATAGGCGGCAGGCAGGACGGGCAGCGGCCCTTCGGCCGAATCGAACCCGGTCGAGTCATGGACCGCGCCATACCAGACCGGCGCCCAGACCCCGTCGCAGGCTTTGGGCCCCGCGGGCCAATGCAGCATTCGCGCGGTGAACGGGATGTCGAGCGCGGCGCACAGCGCGCTCAGCATCGGGCCGGGGTTGGCGCGAATATCCGTGGAATCGACCACCGGCGGCGCGCTGCCGGTGGTCTGGCAGACCCGGTCGAAAAGCCGCTGCTGTTGCACGAACCCGATATCGTCGAGCGTTGGCGCCTCGCGTTTGCGGGCGTAAGAGGCGATGACCCGCACCGGGTGGCGGATCAGGAAGGCGTGGCGGCAAGCCGCCATCCAGCCGGTGGGCATGGCGGGCAGCATGTGCTGGGTCATGTGCTTTTGATACCACAGCGGCGTCGGCTGGTCAGACTCCAGGGCGACCTTGGCGGGGTCGGTCGGCTGGCTGGCCAGGATCCGGTCGCGCATCGGATGGTCGAGGCCGGTCTGCGCCAGATAGGCGGCATAGAACGGTTCGTCGCTGACCGTGCAGTCGCCGCGCGCGGCAAAGGCATACATCATCGCGGTCGACAGGTTGCGCGGCCCCGACCACATGGCGATGCGGGTCGTCATCGGCTTGTCCCCGGAGCCTTTTCGGTGC
>JAGRMK010000095.1:0-1025 GCA_020441345.1 Paracoccaceae bacterium | reverse complement strand
CGAAAGCGGCGGGTAAACTTGTCATTGGCGGCACGCAGCGCGGCCTCGGGGTCGATGTCGAGGTGCCGAGCCAGGTTGGCCATGACGAACAGCAGGTCGCCGTATTCCTCGAACTGGTCCTCGGGCGTCGTCGCCTCGGTCAGTTCGCGCGCTTCTTCGGCGATCTTGTCGACGACCTGCGCCACCTCGGGCCAGTCGAAGCCCACCCGCGCCGCGCGTTTTTGCAGCTTGACGGCGCGGGTCAGCGCGGCATGGCCGACCGGCACGTCATCGAGCACGCCGCCCTGCGCCCGCGCCGCGCGTTCGCGCGCCTTGGTTTCTTCCCAGGCGAGGGTCTGGGCCTCGGCGCTGTCGATCGTCATGTCGCCAAACACATGCGGATGGCGCGCGACCATCTTGTCAGAAATCGTGCGGATCACGTCGTCGAGGCTGAAATGACCGGCTTCCTGCGCCATCTGCGCGTGATAGACAGACTGAAACAGCAGATCGCCCAGCTCGCCCTTCAGCCCGTCCCAGTCGCGGCGGGCGATGGCGTCGGCGACCTCATAGGCTTCCTCGATCGTGTAGGGGGCGATGGAGTCGAAATCCTGCTCCAGGTCCCAGGGGCAGCCGCCATCGGGCGCGCGCAGGCGGGCCATGATGGCCGCAAGCCGGGGCAGGCCACCGTCGGGATCGTGACTCAGAAGATCGTCGGCCATTGCATGCCCCCGTGGAATTGCTCAATGTCCCCCTCTATCCCAAAGCGTACAGCCGGAGTCCACCATGCCCGTCCTGAACCGTATCGCCGATTACGCCGACGACATGACCGCCTGGCGGCGGCATCTGCACCAGAACCCGGAAACCCGGTTCGATTGCCACCAGACCGCCGCCTTCGTGGTCGAGAAGCTGCGCGGGTTCGGAATCACCGAGATCCATGAGGGGATCGCCCAATCGGGAGTCGTGGCGATCATCGAGGGTCAGGGCGAGGGGCCGGTGATCGGCCTGCGCGCCGACATGGACGCCCTGCCGATCCAGGAGGAAACCGG
>JAGRMK010000094.1 GCA_020441345.1 Paracoccaceae bacterium | reverse complement strand
GCCCTGACCCTGACGCGCGGCACCGCCATGACCCCGGTCACCGCCACCGCGTCCGGGGGCAGCGGGAATTATGCGTTTTCGATCAGCCCCGCCCTGCCCGCGGGCCTGAGCATCGACGCCAACACCGGCACGATTTCGGGCACGCCGACCGTGGCGTCGCCGACGACGACCTATACCGTGACCGTGGCCGACCAGGGTGCGCCGGTCTCGGGCGGTGGCGTTGCCCAGAACGGTGCAGATACCGCGACGGCGCAAATCGACATCACGGTCAACAACCCCCCGCTTGGCCTGACCCTGTCGGAAAGCTCTGTCATGTTGACTCGCACCGCGGCAATGACCCCGGTGACCGCCACGGCGACCGGCGGCAGCGGCAGCTATGCTTTCTCGGTCAGTCCCGCCCTGCCCGACGGTCTGACGATCGACGAGGGCACCGGCACCATCTCGGGCACGCCGACCACGGCCACGCCGGCCACGGCCTATACCGTCGCCGTGATGAACGCCCCTGAGCCCGAGGCGATGGGGGGCGAAGAAACGAGACCGGTGCTCATGGCGACGGCGATACTCGAGATCACCGTGGAAAACCCGCCGCTTGGCCTGACCCTGTCGGAAACCGCTGTCACGCTGACCCGCGAAACGGCGATGACCCCGGTCACGGCGACCGCAACGGGTGGCAGCGGCCGCTACAGCTTTGTCGTCGCGCCCGCTTTGCCAGCCGGCCTGATGCTCGATGCGAACACGGGCACGATCTCGGGCACGCCAACCACCGTATCGGGCCTTGCCACCTATACCGTCACCGTGTTGGACGACGGCGATGTGCCCGCCACGGGACCAAACGGGCGAATGGTCTCTGACACCGCGACGATCAACATCGAGGTCGTCGAGGACACCGCGCGAGTGGCACAAGCGTTCACCCAGACCACCGGTGCCTTCCTGCTGCGGCGCACCGAGCGCATCCTCTCTGCCGAACCGCGAGGCTGGCGGCTGGACCAGCGTCGCCAGGCGCCCGGGCTCCGCGATCTGGCGATGCGCGCCGATGGCGAGAGCCTGGCGTTGCGGTTCAGTGCCGCGCATCTCAGCGAGGGCGGGATCTGGCATCTCTGGGCCGAGGGCGAATACAGCCGCTATACCGACGCGACCGGCCTGCTGGCCGCGCGCGATGGCCAATTCGGAATGCTGTCGCTGGGTATCGACCGGCTGCTGAACGACCGCCTTGCCCTGGGCCTGATGCTGCAAGCCGACCGGACCGGCGAAGAGATCGGCGCGATCAGCGATGTCTCGGGCAATGGCTGGATGGTCGGCCCCTATCTGACGGCCGAGCTGCGCGACGGTCTGTTCCTGGCCGCCCGTCTGGGCTGGGGGCGCAGTTCGAACGACGCGACGCTCGATGTCTACCAGAACGGCAGCCCGTGGTTCGATGGCCAGTTCGAGACCACGCGCAGCCTCGCACGGGTTGCTCTTTATGGCATGCACGACCTGTCCAACGGGCTGCGCATCCTGCCCGAGATCGACCTCGCCTGGATCCGGGACCGGCAGTCGGCCTATACCGTCACCGATGGCACCAGCACGGTCGCGGTGGCCGGGGTTGCCGCCGAACGGACACGCCTGACGCTGGCCGCGACGCTGGAACAGGATCTGGCCGGCCAAGAGGGGCGGATGCGGTGGTTCGTGCGTCCCTCGCTCTATCATGACCGCGAGAGCGTCGGCGGCACTGCGCGTGATCTGACGGCGGGCTCGCTGGAACTGGGGCTGCGCAGTGCTGGCACGGCGACGTGGCAAGGCTCTGCCTCGGTGCGGGTCGATGGTCTGGGCCAAGGCGGGTTCGACGCCTGGGCCCTGCGCCTGGATCTTGGCCGCAGCTTCTGAGCCGCTCAGCGCACAAGACAAAGGCCCCCGGCGGTTGCGCGGGGGCCTTTGCTATTCCGGCGGCTGGATTCAGACGCGCGCGGCGCCCTGGTTGTGCTTGCGCGAGACCAGCATCTTGGCGGTTTCCACCGCAACCGCCGCATCGCGGCAATAGGCATCGGCACCGATCGCGCGGCCGAACTCGTCGTTCAGGGGCGCCCCGCCGACCATGACGATGATATCGTCGCGCAGACCTTTTTCCTTCAGCGTGTCGATGACCACCTTCATGTAAGGCATCGTGGTGGTCAGCAACGCCGACATGCCCAGAATATCCGCGCCTTCCCGTTCCAGCGCTTCAAGATACTTCTCGACGGCGTTGTTGATCCCCAGATCGACGACCTCGAAGCCCGCACCTTCCATCATCATGCCGACGAGGTTCTTGCCGATACCGTGGATGTCGCCCTTCACGGTGCCGATCACCATCTTGCCCTGCTTCGGCCCGCCGGT
>JAGRMK010000093.1:4806-5014 GCA_020441345.1 Paracoccaceae bacterium | reverse complement strand
AGGTCGAGGTCGCGCGGTCGGCGCAGAACCAGTCATTGCTGCAAAGCATGGACCGCCGCGCCGACCTGCAACTGCGGCTTCAGCACACTGTCGAGGGGCTGTCGGTGGTGGCGATCAGCTATTATGCGGTCGGGCTGATGGCCAATCTGGCTTTGCCTTTTGCCGAGCCTTTCGGGCTGGAGAAAACCGGCGTGATGGCACTTTTGAC
>JAGRMK010000093.1:0-4697 GCA_020441345.1 Paracoccaceae bacterium | reverse complement strand
GTCTTGGCGCGCGCCAGCCCCAGATCGTCGAGGATCGCGTAGAACGCGGGGAGCACGACCAGAACCAGCATCGTCGATGCCAGCATCCCGAACACCACCGCCACCACCAGCGGTTTGAGAACCTGCGCCTGCAACGAGGCTTCGGCCAGTAGTGGCACCATGCCGATCACCGTCGTGCTGACGGTGATCAGGATCGGACGGAACCGCGCACGCACGGCGGCACCCGCGGCCTCGGCCAGGGGCAGGCCCTCGGCGCGGCGCACCTTCGTGACCTCGACCAGCAGGATCGCGTTGTTGACGACGATCCCGGCCAGCGAGGCCGCGCCCATCATCGACGGCATCGAGATGTCATACCCCGCCGCCCAATGCCCCCAGACCACGCCGACCAGCGCGAGCGGGATCGTCAGCATCACGATCACCGGTTCGACGTAGCTGCGGAACTGGAACGACAGCACCAGATAAATGCCCAGGAGCCCCATCATGAACCCGCTGAGGATCGAGCCCGAGGTTTCGGCGAGATTGGCCGCCTGACCCTCGACCGAGATGCGCAGGCCGGGGAACCGGTCGGTCAGCGCGGTCAGGAACCCGCCGCGGAGATCGGCGGTGATCGCGTCGGCGTTGCCCAGACGCGCATCGACATCGGCCTGAACCGTCACGCTGCGCAGTCCGTCGACATGGGTGATCGTGCCCCAGCCGCGGGCCTCTGTCAGGCGCAGAACGGTGTCGAAAGGCACCGTGCGCCCGTCGGTCAGCAGGAACGAGAATTCGCGCAGATCGGCCAATTGATCGCGGTCCTCTGGGGTCAGGATCAGCTCGACATCATGGGCGATGGCGCCGGTGCGCACCTCAGTCAGCGCAGCGCCCAGGTAGGCGGCGCGCAGCTGGCTGGCGACCTCGGAGGCAGTCAGGCCCAGCGCCGGAGCGCCCTCGGTCAGGGTCAGGCGCAGTTCGGGCTTGCCGGGGCGCAGGTCCGTCAGTGCATTGCGCACCCCTTGGTAGGTCTGCAATTCGTCGAGCAGGGCCACGGCCGCCGTATGCATCACGTCGAGATCGGGGTGGGTCAGGCGCAGGTCCAGCGCCACGCCTTGCGGGCCCAGCCCCGGTTCGGTGAGGATCAGCGACGAGGCCCCCGGCAGCGGACCGATGGCCTCGTGCCAGGCTGTCGTGATCTCGTCCAGCGTGGAAGCCCGTGTTTCGGCACCCAACAGATCCACCGAAACCGTCGCCACATGCGCGCCGCTCTCGCCCGCCGAAGCATTGCGGTTGAACCGCGTGATCTGGCGCACGACCAGCGATTGCCCGCCGGGTTGCGTGGGGCTGAGGTCTGCGTTCACCTGGGCCAGCGCGGCCTCGATCTGCGCCACGGCCTCGCGGGTGCGGGCCAGCGGCGTGCCCTGGGGCATCATCAGACGGGCTTCGACGACATCGCCGTCGATATCGGGAAAGGCCTCGCGCTTGACGACGCCCGAGGCCAGCGCGCCGATGGTCAGGACCAGTGCGGCGATAGCGAGGCCGGTTGTCAGATAGCGGATCCTGATCGCCAGATCGGCCACCCGGCCCATCCCCTCGCGCAGCCAATCGAAACCGGCATCGAACGTGCGGCGAAAGAAACCGGGTGCCCCGGCCACGCGATCGGCCTCGTGGCGCAGGTGATGCGGCAGGATCAGGAACGCTTCGGCAAGGCTGGCGGCGAGTGCGGCGATCAGCACGATCGGCAGCACCTCCAGCACTTTGCCCAGCGTGCCCGACAGGAACGACAACGGGCCGAAAACCGCGACCGTGGTCAGGAACGAGGCCGTGACCCCCGGTGCGACAGCCATCACGCCCCGCACCACGGCCTCCAGGCCGCCGCCTTTCCGGGCTTCGACGGCAATCGAATCTGACAAGACGATGGAATCGTCCATCACGATGCCGATCGCCATCAGCAGCGCGGTCATCGTGATCATGTTCAGCGTAAGGCCCGTCGCCGCCATGTAGGCCAGCGATCCGGCCATCGCCACCGGCAGCCCCATCGCCGCCCAGAGCGCCAGTCCGGGGCGGAAGAACAGGCTCATCACCAGCACCACCAGCGCCAGACCCATTGCCCCGTTCTTGACCAGCATCGCCAGACGATCCTGCACGATAGAGGTCGTATCCTGCACCACCAGCACCCGCAGGCTGTCGGGGACGGCGGCGGATTCGGTCTCGACCACCGCGCGCAGCGCGGCCAGCGCGCGCAGGGCGTCGGTGCCGCGCGGCTTGTGGATGTCCAACAGGATCGCGGGGACACCATCGAGATAGGCGCGTTCCTCGGGCGGGGTATGGGTTTCGGTGATCACCGCGACATCGCCCAGAACCAGCCGCGCCCCGTTGTCGAGCACCAGCACGGGAAGCGCCGCCAGTTCGGCGATGCTGCGGCGCTCTTCGGTCAGCCGCAGCCGCAGATCCATGCCCGGGGTTTCCAGCGTTCCAGCCGGCAGGTCCAGGCTTTGCGCGCCCAGCACGGCCGCCAGCCCGGCCACGGTCAACCCGTGCTGTGCCAGAACCGCGCGGCTGGCCTCGATGCGGAATTGCCGCGTTCCCAGACCCGAGCGATTGACCAGCGCGATCTCGGGCAGGGCGGCAATGCGGTCGGCCAGCCCGTCGGCGTAAAGATCGAGGTCATGCAGCGGCATGTCGCCCGAGACCGCCACAGAGGCCACGCCATCGGTGCGATACAGTTCACGCACCAGCGCCGGGTCGGCACGATCGGGGAAGGTATCGATCGCGCCGACCTCGGTGCGGATCGCGTTGACAAAGCGCAGCACATCGCCGCCCTCGGCCATCACCGCCACGGCCCGCGCGCGGTTGTCCTGCGCCACGCATGTCATCTCGTCGAGCGATTCAACGCCCTGAATCGCATCCCAGAGCGGGCGGCAGATGGCGTCTTCGACCTCGCCCGCTGTCGCCCCCCGATAGGCGACGGTGATCTCGATTTCGGTATCACGAAAATCGGGGAAGGTCTCGCGCACCAGCGTCGGCAAGGTCAGCGCGCCCACCGCCAGGAACAGGATCAGCAGCAGGTTCGCCGCCGTCGGATGCCCCGCGAACCAGCGGATCATGGCGCGACCGGCAACAGGCGCAGGCCGGGGATCGCCGGTGCGATGTCGTCCAGCACCAGCCGTTCCCCGGGTTCAAGGCCTGCGGCGACCGCGACACGCCCGCCCTGACGGAACGCGACCTCGATCGGGCGCAATTCGAGGCGATCATCGGAACCAACCAGGTATACCAACCCGTCATGCAGGGCCGATTCCGGGATCGTGACGATATCATCCTGAGCCGGCCCGGTCAGGACCACCTCGACCTGAAGATTGCCGACCAGCGGGATGCGCTCGGGCGGGCGGGCGCCGGAATAAGGATCGTCGATCTCGATCACCACCTGCACGGTCCGCGCACGGGCCTCCAGCGTCGGTTCCAGCCGCGTGACGCGTCCCTGCCAGAGCTGGTCGGGATTGTTGACCGGGGCGACGGTGACCGACACACCCATGCCCGGCGACTGACGCATCGCGTCCAAGGTTGCGCCATCGACCTCGAACCCGGTCAACAACCGCTGAAAGGATGCAATCGAAACCTGCGCCAGCACTTCGGCGCGGGCCAGACCCTCGCCCGCTGCAAGTCTCTGGCCTACGGCCACGAATTGATACATCTCGACCGGCGCCTCGGTGATGCGCAGATCGAAGGGCACCGTGACCTCGGTGTGATCCAGGTCGCGATGTGCTCGTGCCAGCGCCGCCTCGGTTCTGGCGACCTGCGCGGCGTTGCGGTTCTGGCGCGGCGGGATCAGCGCCAGCGCGTTCTGCAATTCGACAACGATGCGCCGGGCGGCCAGCACCGCGCGCTCGGCCTCATCGGCACGCGCCGGTGCGGCGGTTCCCTGGGCCACCAGTTCGCGGACCCGCGCCGCATCCGATTCGCTCAGCGCCAGCCGCGCCTCTTCCAGCGCCATGACCCGGCGGGTGTTCAGCTCTTCGGCCTCGATCTGGGCGGCCTCGGCGCGCAGCGCGTCCAGATCGGCCTCGGCCTGGGCGATGGCCAGTTGATAATCCGCCGGATCGATCCGCAAGACCACGGTGCCCGCCGGGATCAGCCGCCCCGAGGCAAGATCCGGGTGATGCCAGACGACGCTGCCGCGCACCTCGGACACCGCGGTCCAGGTCTCGGCCGCGCGCACCGTCCCCCAGCCCCGCGCCACCGGCACCAGCGGACCCGCCTCAACCGGCGTTACGCGCACCGCCAGGCCCGCAGCGGTCGCGGCCACGCGCGCCGGCCCCGGCGCCTGCGCCACAAGACGAGAGGTGATCATCACCGAAAGAGCGATCGGCAAGACGAAGATCAGAAGGGCCAGGATGCGTCTCATATTCTGCTCTCTGCATGAATTTGGATACGCTAGCGCGCGACCCTTCCACAGGCAAGGCATCAAGAACGGGGTGATCTGGCGCAGTTCCCTTGCGCCGCCGCCCCGGCAGGGCTAAACCGCACGTCGTTCCCTGCCGGAGAAAGCCATGTCGACCATCGATCTAGACACCGCGCGCCGTGTGGCAAAGCTGGCCCGCATCCGCGTGCCCGACGCGAACCTGCCACAACTGGCCGAGCAATTGTCGGGCATCCTGACCTTCATGGAGCAGCTCAACGAGGTGGATGTCGAAGGGATCGAACCGATGACCTCGGTCACGCCGATG
>JAGRMK010000092.1 GCA_020441345.1 Paracoccaceae bacterium | reverse complement strand
AGGCGATCAACTTCGGCGTGATCTATGGCATTTCGGGCTTCGGCCTGGCGCGGAACCTGCGCATCCCGCGGGCCGAAGCGCAAGAGTTCATCGACACCTATTTCGAACGCTTCCCGGGCATCAAGGATTACATGGAGGCCACTGTCGCCTTCGCCAGGGATCACACCTATGTAGAAACCCTGTTCGGGCGGCGCATCCACACGCCCGAGATCAACGCCAAGGGCCCGGCCGCGGGCTTCGCCCGGCGCGGCGCGATCAACGCGCCGATCCAGGGAACCGCGGCCGACGTAATTCGCCGCGCCATGATCCGCATCCCCGACGCCATCGCCGACCTGCCCGCGAAAATGCTGCTGCAGGTCCATGATGAACTGGTGTTCGAGGTCGATCACGCCGCCGCAGAGGAAACCATCACCCGCGTAAGACATATCATGGAATCCGCCGCCGCCCCCGCCGTTGACATCAGCGTGCCGCTGATTGTCGATGCGGGCACCGGAGCCAACTGGGCCGAAGCCCATTGACCCCGCGCCACGGCAGGAACAAGACGACAGGACGCAAATCGCCTTTTCCGGTAACGATGCGATGCGGCCAGGATCCGCTTGTGATCTTTACTCCTGAAATATCCCGGGGGAGGCCGCAGGCCGCAGGGGCAGAGCCCCCGGCGCGGCTCACCCCCTCGATGGGGGTGTGCCGCGCCCCGCCCTTTACGCCGGGTTTGTCAAAATCCGGCGTGCGTTGCACGGTCCTGGCATGATCCAATGCTACGCCGACCTGCGCGCCCTGGCCTTGTCCCTTGCCCTGCCTCGGGTCGCGGATGGCACGGCTTGGGGCTCCCCCTGCCTGCGTGCGCATGGCAAGATGTGGGTCTGGTGGTCGCCCTATGCCGATGCCGCCGTGTTCAAATGCGATTTCGACGAGCGCGAGATGCTGCTTTTGGCCGATCCCGAAACCTTCTTGCTGCATCCCCATTACACGGCGCACAAACTGATTCTGGTGCGGGCCGGGCGAATTGCGCCGGACTGGGCGCGCGCGCGGCTGACTACGCAATGGCGCGCCGCGGCGCCGAAACGCTGGCTCAAGACCTGGGACTCCGCGCAATCGGACGCGCGACCTTAGTCCGTTTCCGCGGCGCCGGTATCATGGCAGGCCATCAGGCCGCGGATTTCGCCGCGCAACCATTGATGTCCAGGGCTGTTGGTGAACCGCTTGTGCCAGGCCATCGTCAGGATCACGGGGTCGATCGGCAGGGGCGCGCGATAGACCGAGAGCCCGGCGCGGCTGGCAACATCATGAGCCAGCGCGGTAGGCAGCAGCGCGATCAGATCCGAAACGGCGACCGCCCGGCTGACGCCGGAAAACACCGGCAGGGTCACGACGACCCGGCGCTCGCGGCCGATTCGAGCCAACGCGGCGTCGCCCATCGCCCTGGACTTGCCTTCGGGCGAAAACACCACATGCCCCAGGCTACAGAACAGATCGAGCGGCACCACCTGGCCGGGCGCGATGCCGCGCGGCCCGATCAGCGGATGATCACGCCGCGCGACCACGGAAAACGTGGCGCGGATCAGCGTTTCCGCCGCGACCCAGTCCGGCAGCCGCGTCTGCGGGATCAAGGCAATATCGACTTCGTACCGGTTCAACGCGGCGACGTAATTGTCGGGCACCAGATCGACGAGATGAACGATCAGACCCGGCGCGCTATGCGAGAAACGCGCGGCGAGAGAGGGCATCAGGAGTTCCGCGAAAAAATCGCTGCCTGACAGGGTAAAGTGATCGGTCGCGTTGCGCGGGTCGAAATGCGGCGGACCCTGCAGCAGGTCGGCGACCCGGTCGAGCACCTGCCGCAGCTCCAGCTCCAGCGATTGCGCGAAATGCGTCGGTTGCAATCCCTGTCCCCGGCGAAGGAACAAGGGATCGCCCAGCGCGGCACGCAACCGCGACAGCGCCGCCGAAACGGCAGGTTGCGACAGGCCGAGCCGCTCGGCGGCGCGCACGGTCGATCCCTCGCGCAGCAGCGCGTCCAACACCCGCAACAGATTCAGGTCAAAGGTCGATAAATTCGCCATGATTATTTAGTATATACAAACAATCGATTTTTCATATAACCCGTTTCGGCCTAGGTTTTTCCGTATCTGGTACGGGAGACACGCCATGACTTCACTGCCCAAACTGTTCCTGACCACCGGCGCGATCGCCGTCTTGATCGGCATGGGGTGGGGCATCCTGATGGCCGCCACGCAGGATCATACGCTGGCCCCGGCCCATGCGCATCTGAACCTGGTCGGCTTTGTGCTGATGTCGATCTACGCGCTCTATTACGCCCTGACGCCGGGCGCGGCGCAAACCGGCCTGGCGCGGCTTCATTATGGACTGGCGCTGCTGGGCGTGGTGCTGATGGTTCCCGGCATCGTCATGACGCTGCAAGGTCAGAGTGATCTGTTGGCCAAATCGGGGTCGGTGGTGACGCTGGCGGCCATGCTGGTCTTTCTGGCGCAGATCCTCCGCCATGGGGTTGGGGCGCGTTCAGCCGCCTGATCCATGGCGACGCGGGGCATCGGCGTTGGCAGGGGGCGTTGCCCCCTCGCGCTGCGCGCTCACCCCCAGAGTATTTCCGGCAAGATGAAATGGGCAGCCACGTTTGCAAGAAAAACCCGATTCCCCTTTGCCCGGCGAGGCGCTAGAAGCGGCGCATGAGCGACGACATTCCCCAAGACGACGACCCGGCGGCACCGACCGCCGCCCCGTTGGCAGAGCCCCTGCGCCGCGCGCTGGGCGAACGGTATTTGCAATACGCGCTGAGCACGATCATGCATCGCGCCTTGCCCGACGCGCGCGACGGGTTGAAGCCGGTGC
>JAGRMK010000091.1 GCA_020441345.1 Paracoccaceae bacterium | reverse complement strand
TCTGGGTCAACAGCGAGAACGTGCGGCATCTGCCCACGCCCTTCGGCGGGGTCAAGGCCAGCGGCATCGGCCGCGACGGCGGCGACTGGTCGTTCGAGTTCTACATGGAAACCAAGAACACCGCCTTTGCGCTGGGCCAGCACAAGATCCAGCGGCTGGGCGCCTGATACAGGGGAGAGAAACCAATGGGCGAACTCGTTCTCGCGGCCAAGATGACCCATGTTCCGACATTGCAGATGTCCGAACAGGAGGGCCCGGTCAAGGGCAAGCGTCAGGCGGCCATCGACGGCCATCTGGAGATCGCGCGGCGCGCCAGGGCGCTGGGGGTGGACACGGTGGTGATCTGCGATACGCACTGGCTGGTGAACGCGGGGTTCCACATCAACGCGAACGCGCGGTTCAAGGGGCTGCTGACCTCCAGCGAGTTTCCGCAGTTTATCCGCGACCTGCCCTATGATCACCCGGGAAACCCGGAACTGGGCGATCTGATCGCAGAAAAGGCGACCGGGCTGGGCGTGCACACGCTTGCGCATCACCTCGACAGTCTGGATCTGGAATACGGCACGCTGGTGCCGATGCATTTCATGGCGCGCGAGCACCCGATGAAGGTGGTCTCGGTCGCGGCCTTCTGCACGGTTCATGACCATGACGAAAGCCGCCTGGTCGGCCAGGCGATCCGCGCCGCGATCGAGGCCAGCGACAGCCGCGTGTTGCTGGTTGCCTCGGGCTCTTTGAGCCACAAGATCTGGACCAACCGCGAATACGCGCCCAACAACGGCACCTTCACCATTTCCAGCGAGTTCAACCGGCAAGTCGATCTGATGGTGCTGGACATGTGGCAACGCGGCGATCACGCGACGTTCCTGAAAATGCTGGGCGATTACGCGCGCCATTGCAGCGGCGAAGGATCGATGCACGATACGGCGATGCTGTACGGTGCGCTGGGCTGGGACCGCTACACCGGCCGCTGCGAGGTCGTGACGCCGTATTTCCCCTCGTCCGGCACCGGCCAGACCAACGTCGTCTTTCCCGTGTAGGGCGGGGTTTACCCCGCCATCCCCATGAACCGGAGTCCGCAATGCCCGTTCCTTCCCCGATCCTGTATCCGCCGTTCAACATTGTCCGGCTCAGCCATGTGGAATACCGCGTGACCGACCTGGCCGCCTCGCGGGCGTTCTACGTCGACACGCTGGGCCTGCAGGTCACCGACGAGGACGACCGCGCCATCTACCTGCGCGCGATGGAAGAGCGCGGGCACCATTGCATCGCGCTGGTCAAGGCCGATGCGGCCAGCGTCGGCGTGCTGGGCTTCAAGCTGTTCGACGAACCCGACCTGGACAAGGCCGCCGACTGGTTCGCCGCGCAGGGTCTGCCGGTGGACTGGGTCGAACGCCCGTTTCAGGGCCGCACCCTGCGCACGCGCGACCCATGGGGCATTCCACTGGAATTCTACGTGACCATGGACCGGCTGGCGCCGATCCATCAGAAATACAGGCTTTACAATGGCGTAAAGCCTCTGCGCATCGACCATTTCAACATGTTCAGCGCCGATGTCGATGCCTCGGTCGCGTTCTACAACCAGATCGGCTTTCGGGTGACGGAATACACCGAAGACGCCGAAAGCGGCAAGGTCTGGGCGGCCTGGATGCACCGCAAGGGCGAGGTGCATGACGTGGCCTTCACCAAACGACTCGGCCCGCGCCTGCACTATACCGCATTCTGGGTGACGAGCCCGCTGAACATCATCGACCTGCTCGCTCTCATGTCGAC
>JAGRMK010000090.1 GCA_020441345.1 Paracoccaceae bacterium | reverse complement strand
GCCCAGCGGCGCGACCAGCGCGCCGTCAACATTCATCGACATGAAGGTTTCCGCCGCGCGCGCCTCGATCGCCGGATTGGAATGCGAACATTGGGTGATGACGGTCAGCCCGGCGTCCATCGCCGCCGATTCGACGGCTTCCAGCAGCTTGGTGAAAAACAGGTCGTTCAGATAGGGAATGATGACGCCGATCATTCCCGTCGATTTCCGGTTGAGACGGGTGGCAAAGAAGTTCGGCACGTATTCGACCTGCGCCAATCCCTTTTCAATACGCTCGACGGTATTGGGTTTGACAAGGCCGGGGTCCTGGAAAAACCGCGACAGCGTCGGACGGGAAACGCCGATGGCGACTGCAAGTTCCTCCATTGTGTTGATCCGCGGTTTCGACATGCCGCAACTCCTTCGGTGATCTTGGGCGTCCACTATAGGGGCGCAAACCTGAACGTCGATAAAAATTTGACGCACGGAAAAAACTTGACGATTCGGTCAGGGTTCGAAGCGCCGCGGCAAACCGGGGCCTTGACCCTGCTCTCAGGCGAGGTCGTCGCCGTCCTGCCCTGCCGGTCCGGCATTCAGGATGTTCCGGTTCTGCGCGGCGAGGAACGCGCAGAGCAGCGGCTTGAGGGTATCGCGCTGTTCGGGCGGCAGCATCGCCATCAGCTCGGCGTCGTCGGCCTGGGCCCGCGCCACCAGATCGCCCGCCAGCACGCGCCCCTCGGGCGTCAGATGCACGCGCGCGCGGCGCCGGTCACGCGGATCGCTGCGCCGCGCGACAAGGCCGCGCTCTTCCATCCGTTCGATCACGCGGGTCATCGCCGACTGTTCCATCAGCGCCTGCGCGGCCAGCCGGGTTATCATCGTGCCGTCGCAATCGTGCAGACAGGCCAGCACCCGCCATTCGGGCACCCGCAAGCCGCGGCTGCGCACAAAGGCATGAAACCCGTCGCTGGCCGCCGCGCTGGCCAGCGCCAGCAGGAACGGCAGATAATCCGCCAGAAAGCCCGATGCAGCGCCCGGCGCCGCGTCGGAGGGGGGCACCTGTGGGGGTGAGGGTTTTTCATGAATAATCATATTTACAAGCTCAAAGTAATTGTTGACGGTTGATATATGATAATTCATGATTTCAATCAGACAACAGGGGGAATCGACGGTGACAGGGCTGATCCTCAGGGTAATCGCGGCGGAACCGGTGGCGGATCGGATCCGCTGGCTGCGCCTCGCACGGCCGGATGGCGCGGAATTGCCAGCGTTTACAGCGGGCGCGCATGTCGAGGTGACGCTGCCCGACGGCCAGACCCGACCCTATTCGCTGATCGACTTTGACGCCACCAGCGCCGCGCCCGACACCTATCACCTCGGCGTTCTGCTGGAGACCGAGAGCCGGGGCGGATCCATGCATATGCATGCGCTTTCGCTGGGCGACACCGTGACCCTGGCCGCGCCCAAGACCGATTTCCCGTTGCATGACGGTCCCGAACCCGCGCTGTTGATCGCCGGGGGCATCGGGGTGACGCCGATGATCAGCATGGCCACCGCCCTCAAGGCCCAGGGCCGCCCCTATCGCCTGGTCTATGCCGGGCGCAGCGCCGCGTCGATGGCTTTCGCCGACCGGCTGGCCGCGCAGCATGGCGCGGCGCTGACCCTGCACCACGACGACGCGGCGGGCGGCCCGCTGGATCTGCGCGCGCTGATCGGCAGCGCCGCGCCCGGCACGCAGGTTTATGTCTGCGGCCCGCGCCCGATGATCGAGGCCGCGCGCGAGATCGCCACCGCCGCCGGTCTGCCGGTGCATTTCGAATCCTTCGATGCCGTCACCCCGCAAGAGGGCGACACCGCGTTCGAGGTCGAGGTGGCCTCGACCGGGGCCGTGTTCACCATCCCGCCCGGCCGCACCATCGTCGAGGTGCTGGAAGAGGCGGGCATGGATCTGATGCACGATTGCCTGCGCGGCGATTGCGGGATTTGCCAGACCGAGGTTCTGGCCGGCGTGCCCGATCACCGCGACGTGGTTCTCACCGATGCCGAGCGCGCAGAGGGAAAACTGATTCATATCTGCGTCAGCCGGGCGAAATCGCCGCGCCTGACGCTCGACCTGTGATGAAAAGGGGAATGTGATGCCTATCCCGGAAACCCGCGCGGCGATGTCCGCCCTGGTGCAGCCCCAGCAGGTGCACCGCGACCTCTATATCAGCCAGGATCTGTTCAAACTGGAGGTAAAGCACCTGTTCTCGAACACCTGGATTTATGTCGGCCACGACAGCCAGGTGCCGAACAAGGGCGACTATTACACGACGCAACTGGCCGATCAGCCGGTGATCATGGTGCGCCACACGGATAACGAGGTGCATGTTCTCTATAACCGCTGCCCGCACAAGGGCACCAAGATCGCCATCGACCGCACCGGCAACACCGGCAAGTTCTTTCGCTGCCCCTATCACGCCTGGTCGTTCAAGACCGACGGCTGCCTGTTGGCGATCCCGTTGAAGAAGGGCTATCAGGACACCGGCTTCGACCAGTCCGAAGCCGCGCATGGCATGACCCCGGTCGGCGCCGTGCACAATTACCGGGGCTTCGTCTTTGCTCGCATGGCGCCCGAGGGCATCGGGTTTGACGACTATTTCAACGGCTCGCTGAGTTCGCTCGACAACATGATCGACCGTTCGCCCGCCGGCAAGTTGCAGGTGGTCGGCGCGCCGCTGCGCTACATGCACAAATGCAACTGGAAGATGCTGGTCGAGAACCAGACCGACACCTGTCACCCGATGGTTGCGCATGAATCCAGCGCCGGCACCGCCGTGAAGATCTGGGACTCGCTGGACAAGCCCGAAGGCACACCCAAACCCCCGGCAATGGAGATCATCGCGCCTTTCATGTCGCCCTATGAGTTCTTTGAAAACATGGGGCTGCGCACCTGGCCGAATGGCCACGGGCACACCGGCGTGCACAAGTCCATCCATTCCGAGTATTCCGAAATCCCCGGCTATTTCGACCAGATGGTCGAGGCTTACGGCGAAGAGCGCGCCCGCGCGATCCTGGGCGAGGCGCGGCACAACACCGTCTATTTCCCGACGATCATGATCAAGGGCCCGATCCAGCAATTGCGCAACTTCATTCCGCTGGCCGCCGACCGCACACTGGTCGAAAGCTGGATCTTCCGGCTGGTCGATGCCCCTGACGAGCTGGTCGCGCGCACCGCGATGTATAACCGGATGATCAATGCACCGACGTCGATGGTCGGGCATGACGACCTGGAAATGTATGAGCGCGCGCAAGAGGGTCTGCAATCGCAGGGCGCCGACTGGGTCAATGTCGCGCGACTTTATGAGGACGGCGAGACGCTGGACGAAGAAGCCGTGCTCAACGGCACCTCGGAACGCCAGATGCGTAACCAGTTTCACGCCTGGCTCAAGTTCATGACCGCCACCATGCCCGATTCTGGGCCCGCTTCGGAGGATGCGCAATGAGCCCCGCCGTCACCCGCGACGACCTGATCGATTTCGTCCACGCCGAAGCGCGGATGCTGGACGAGGGCCGGTTTTCCGACTGGCTGGACCTGTGGACCGCCGATGGCGTCTACTGGATGCCGCTGGAATGGAACCAGCAGGATGCAATTCACGAAACCTCGCTGCTGCACGAAGATCAGTTCATGTTGCGTCTGCGGGTCGAGCGTCTGAACGGCGCGCGCACCTTCAGCCAGAAACCGAAAAGCCGCTGTCTGCATGTGCTCAACCGCCCCGATTGCGACCTGATCGACAATGACGCGGGCCGCTACACGGTGGTGACGCGCATGACCTATGTCGAAACCCGGCTGGACGACCAGTTCCTGCTGGCTGTGACGGCGACGCATGATCTGGTGCACCAGGACGGCGCGCTGAAGATCGCGCGAAAGCGGGTCGATATCCTCAATTGCGACGCCGCGTTCGGCAATATCCAGTTGCTGCCCTGACATGACCGCCCTGCCCGCCACCGTCCACGACGCCTTCGATGCCGCCGCCGCGCGCTGGCCGGATCGTCCGTTTCTGAACACCCTGCCGGAAACCGCCGCGGTCTACGGGATCGCGGCGGGGGAAATGACCTATGGCGCGGCGCGGGCCGAGGTTGCGCGGCTCTCGTCCGCGTTGACCGGGGCCGGGCTGCGGGCCGGGCATCGGGTGATGCTGCTGCTGGAAAACCGTCCGGCGTTCTTCCTGTGGTGGCTGGCGGCGAACCGGCTGGGGGCCTCGGTGGTTCCGGTCAACCCCGATCTGCGCGCCGCCGAACTGGAATACATGATCGGCCATGTCACCCCGGCCCTGGCCATCGCCATTCCGTCGCGGGTTCAGGATCTGCGCGACGCGGCCAGCACGGCGGGCATGGCGATGCCGGCGGCGACGCCCGACAGCCCCCTGCCCCCGGTCGCCACCGACCCGGTGTTCACCGGCGACGAGGCTGCGGTGCTCTATACCTCGGGCTCGACCGGGCGGCCAAAGGGCTGCATCCTGGGCAATGATTACTTTCTGGGCGCCGGGCGCTGGTATGCCGAAGTCGGCGGGATCTGCGGGTTGCAGGACGGCGACCGGATGATCACGCCGTTGCCGATCTTCCACATGAACGCGATGGCCTGTTCGTTCATGGCGATGATCGAGGTCGGCGGCTGCCTGACCGCGCTGGACCGGTTCCACCCGCGCAGCTGGTGGCAATCGGTGCGCGACAGCGGCGCGACCTGCATGCATTACCTGGGCGTCATGCCCTCGATGCTGATGGGCCTGCCCGCCGGTGCCGAAGACCGCGCCCACGCGCTGCGCTTCGGCTTTGGCGCCGGGATCGACCCAAAGCTGCACGCGGCCTTTGAAGAACGGTTCAACGTGCCCCTGGTCGAGGCCTGGGCCATGACCGAAACCGGCACCAGCGCGGTGATTGCCGCCAGCCACCCGCCGCGCCGCGTCGGCGAAAGCTGCCTTGGCCGCCCCGGTCCGGGCATGGAGATGCGCATCGTCGCCGATGACGGGACCGAGGCCGATCAGGGCGAATTGCTGGTGCGCGCCGCCGGGCCGAACCCGCGCGCCGGGTTTTTCCGCGAATACTACAAGGATCCGCAAGCCACCGCCGAGGCCTGGGCCGATGGCTGGTTCCATACCGGCGACCTGGTGCGCCGCGACGAGAGCGGCGCGGTCTATTTCGTCGACCGCAAGAAGAACGTGATCCGCCGGTCTGGCGAAAACATCGCCGCGGTCGAGGTCGAATCGGTGCTGATGCGCCACCCCGCCCTGCGTGCCGCCGCCGTGGCCGCCGTGCCCGACGCGATTCGCGGTGACGAGGTATTCGCGGTGCTTGTCGCCGATGCCCCCTCGCCCGACCTGGCGCGGGATATCGCCACCTGGGCGCTGGGGCAGATGGCCTATTTCAAGGTGCCCGGCTACATCGCCTTTGTCGATCGCCTGCCCCTGACGGCCACCAACAAGCTGCAACGCGCCGAGTTGAAAACCCTTGCCGCGCGGCTGGTCGATGACCCGGCGACGGTGAACACCACCGCCCTCAAGCGCAGGCAGGGGGCGTGATGGCGCGCATGGGCTATGATGGCGTGGTGTTGACCGCGCCCCATACCGAACCCTACGCCCGGTTTTCCAATGAAACTGCGCATTGGTGGATCGCGCGCGCGCTGCGCGGATCGCTGCGCGCGGCGGGGCTGACGCCCGCGCAGATCGACGGTTTCGCGGTCTCCAGTTTCACCCTGTTCCCCGATACGCCGGTTGCGCTGACGCAGCATCTGGGCCTGAGCCCGCGCTGGCTCGATACGGTGCCGACCGGCGGGGCCTCGGGGGTCGTTGCGCTACGCCGCGCGGCGCGGGCGGTGCAGGCGGGCGATGCCGATATCGTCGCCTGCGTCGGCGGCGATACCAACCCGATCGACGGGTTTCGCACGCTGCTGTCGGCGTTTTCGCGCTTTGCGCTGGATGCCAGCTATCCCTACGGGTTCGGCGGGCCGAACGCGAATTTCGCGCTGTTGATGGATGCCTATCTGACCGAATACGGCGCCGACCGCGCCGATTTCGCCCATGTCGCCGTGGCGCAACGCGCGAATGCGCTCAACAACCCCCATGCGCTGATGAAAAAGCCGCTGACCGTCGAGCAATACCTCTCGGCGCGGCCCATCGCCGACCCGATCGCGCTGTTTGACTGCGTGATGCCCTGCGCAGGGGCGGAATCGTTTCTGGTGATGCGCGAAGAGCGGGCGCGCGCCCTGGGCCTGCCCTTTGCCCGGCTGCGTGCCACCATCGAGCGCCACAACGCCTTTGCCGAGGATCCGGTGCAATTGCGCGGCGGCTGGGCGGTGGATGTCGATGACCTCTGGGCGCAGGCGGCGATGGGGCCATCCGACATGGACCTGGTGCAGACCTATGACGATTATCCGGTGATCTCGGTGCTGCAATTCGAGGATCTGGGCTTCTGCACCAAGGGCGAGGGGCCCGCGTTCCTGCGCAAACACGACCTGACCATCACCGGCGACCTGCCGCACAACACCAGCGGCGGGCAGTTGTCGGCGGGGCAGGCGGGGGCGGCGGGCGGCTATATCGGCCTGGTCGAGGCGATCCGTCAGGTCACGCAGACCGCCGGACCGACGCAGGTGGAAAACGCCCGCCGGGCGCTGGTTTCGGGGTTCGGGATGATCAATTTTGACCGTGGCGTGTGTTCCGCCGCCTGCGTGATCGAGGCGGGCGCATGACCGACACCCCGCCGAAACGCAAAGACCCCCGCCAGCGCACGCCGGTGCCGCTGCTGCCGCCCGTGCAACGGTCGCGCGCCGCGCTGGGGCTGACGCTGGCCGCAGCCGAGGGGCGGTTCGCGTTGCAGGGCTGCGCCGAATGCGGGGCCGTGCAATACCCGCCACGCGATGCCTGCCGCGCCTGCCTGTCAACCGATCTGACCTGGCGCGAGGTGCCGAACGGCGGCAGGGTGGTGGCGCAGACCCGCATCCACGCCAGCCCCGACCCCTATTTCCGCGAACACCTGCCCTGGCGCATCGGCACCGTCGCTCTGGATGCGGGCGTGCCGGTGATCGCCCATCTGCACGCCGCGGTGTCGCGCGGTGACCGGGTGCGCATGGCGTTGCGGCTCGACCGGGCGGGACAGGGCGTGCTGATCGCGCTGCCAGACATTGAGGGATCCGCGATGACCAGTGACCCGACCCTGCGCGCGATGGGCACCGACCCGCGCCACCGCCGCGTGCTGATCACCGACGCCCGCGCGCCCGAATCCCTGGCGCTGACCAAGGCGCTGCTGGCCGCCGGCGCCGCCGAGGTCCGGCTGGGCGAGCCCGAGACCTGGAAAGCCTGGGACGGGCGCGCCGCCTTCGACGGGCTGGCCGCTGTCAGCCTGCATCCGCTGGACGTGACCGACACCGGGTCGGTGCGCGACCTGGCGGCGGGGCTGGGCGGCAAGGTGGATATCCTGATCAATACCGCCCGGCACGAACGTCCCGGCGGCGTGATGACCGGCGACCTGACCCGCGCCCGCGACGAAATCGAGGTCGGGTATATGGGCCTGATGCGGCTGGCGCAGGCCTTTGGCCCGGCGATGGCGGCGCGGGCGGCGGATGGCGTCAACAGCGCCGCCGCCTGGGTCAATATCCTGCCCGTGCAGGCGTTGGCGCATGATCCCGGCTTTGCCTCGACCGTGGCGGCGGGGGCGGCGGCACGGGCCCTGGCGCTGAGCCTGCGCGCGGAATTGCGCGGCGCGGGGGTGCGGGTGATGAATGCCTATACCGGCCCGCTGGACGACGATTGGCACCAGCCCCTGCCACCGCCCAAGGTGGCGCCAAAGGCGTTGGCGCAGGCCATCGTCGCGGGGCTATGCGACGGGCTTGAAGAGGTGCATGTTGGCGATATCGCGCGCGATCTGGCCGACCGCTGGCGCCGCGACCCGCGGCTTCTGGCGCGCGAGATGGAGGGCGGGTTGTCATGACGGTGCTGTCGGATCTCATCACGGCGATGACGCGCGGTTCGGTCCGCGTGATCGACCTGACGCATACGCTGGACCCGGATTTCCCGGTCATCGTGCTGCCCGCCGATTTCGGCCAATGCGCCCGGTTCCGCATGGAAGAGGTCTCGGCTTATGACCATCGCGGCCCGGCGTGGAAATGGCACAACCTGTCCATGTCGGAACACACCGGCACGCATTTCGACGCGCCGATCCACTGGGTCACGGGCCGCGATGCGCCAAACGGTGCCACGGATTCCATTGATCCAGGCGTGTTTGTCGGCCCGGTCTGCGTGATTGATTTTTCGGCCGAGTCCGCGCGAAGCGACGACGCCACGCTGGAGCCCGCGCATATCCTGGCCTGGGAAGCCGAACACGGCCCGATCCCCGCCGATTGCTGGGTCTTGCTGCGCACCGACTGGAGCCACCGGCAGGGCGCGGCCTATCTGAATCTGCGCGACGACGGCGCGCATTCGCCCGGCCCCTCGCCCGAGGCCGTGCGCCTGTTGCTGGAGCGCGGGATACGCGGCTTTGGCACCGAAACGGTCGGCACCGACGCCGGGCAGGCCCAGCATTTCGACCCGCCCTATCCGGCCCATGCGCTGATTCACGGCGCCGGGCGCTATGGGCTGCAATGCCTGCGCAACCTGGACCACCTGCCGCCGACCGGCGCCGTGCTGCTGGCCGCGCCGTTGAAAATCAAGGGCGGCACCGGCAGCCCGTTGCGCGTTCTGGCGCTGATCGAGGAGCCTGCCCCATGACCGACTTCACCGCCGTCATCACCGGAGGAAACAAGGGCATCGGCGCCGATCTGGCGCGCGCCATGCTGGAGCGCGGCTGGCATGTCGTCTCGATCGCCCGCCATATCGCCGAGGACGCGCCCGAGGGGTTGGAGCAAGTCACCGCCGATCTGCTGGACCCCGCCGCCACCGCCGCCGTCGCGCAGGACATCGCCGCGCGCCACCAGGTCACGCATTTCATCCATAACGCGGGGATCATCCTGCCGAACCTGATCGAGGATGCGCGCCCCGACGACCTGCAAGCCCTGACGCAGCTGCATCTGGGTGCCGCGCTGACCCTGACGCAGGCGTTTCTGCCGGCGATGAAGGCGCGCGGTTTTGGCCGCATCCTGTTCAACGCCTCGCGCGCGGCACTGGGGGCCAGGACACGCACCGCCTATTCGGCGTCCAAGGCCGGGATGATCGGCATGGCGCGCACCTGGGCACTGGAACTGGCCGAACACGGGATCACGGTGAACGTGATTGCGCCGGGGCCGGTCCTGACCGATAACTTCTGGGGGATCATCCCCCAGGGCAGCGCGCAGGAACGCGATCTGGCCGCGCGCCTGCCGGTGGGGCGGCTGGGAACGCCCGCGGACATCACCCGCGCCTTCCTGTTCTTTGCCGATCCCGACGCCGGGTTCATCACCGGCCAGACGCTTTATGTCTGCGGCGGGGCCAGTATCGGCGGCGTGCCGATCTGACATTCGAGCCAAGCACGCGCCAAGACGTGCCTCATCCACCTTTCACAACCGGGAGACTGACCATGTTTCAACGCACCACCCTCAAGACCCTGCTGTCGGGCGCGGCGCTGATCGCCTTTGGCGGCGCAGCCGCGGCCGAAACCGTGCTGACCTTCAACTGGTGGGTGCCGCCGACGCACCTGACCCGCACCGAGATCATGAACCCCTGGGCCGATGCCGTCGCCGAGGCCACCGGCGGCGAGGTGCGCATCGAATTCACCGCGACCTCGCTCGCCCCGCCGCCGCGCCAGCAAGAGCTGATCGACGATGGCGTCGTCGACCTGGTGATGGGCGTGCACGGCTATACCCCGGACCGCTTTGTCAACGCGGGCGTCATGGAACTGCCGTTCATGACCACGAATGGCGAGGATACCTCCATCGCCTATTGGCGCGCCTATCAGGAATTCTTCGCCGCCTCGCAGGAACACGGCGACGCCCGCGTTCTGGCCTATTTCGTGCACAGCCCGGGTGGCCTGATGACCCGCGAACGGATCGTCGATTCGATCGACGATTTCGAGAACCTGCTGACCCGCGGCGGCGGCGGCACACAGGACCGCGTGCTTGAGATGCTGGGGGCTTCGGTGGTGTCCTCTTCGGCGCCGACGACCTATGAACTTCTGTCGAACGGGGTTGTCGACGCAACGCTGATGACGCCCGACGGCTATACCTCGTTCAACCTGAAGGATCTGGTACAGACGCAAACGCTGGTGCCGGGCGGGCTCTATAACTCGTCGTTCTTCGTGCTGATGAGCGCCGACGCCTATGACCGCATCCCCGAAGAGCACCGCGCGGCCTTCGACGCGCTGACCGGTGAATACCTGTCGGCGCTTGGCGGGCGCGGCTTCGACACCGTGTCAAACAGCGCGCTGGACCAGATGATCGCCGACGGGCGCACCGTGATCACCGCCGATGACGCGATGGTCGCCGCGCTGCAAGAACGCCTGGCGCCGCTGGAAGGCCAGTGGATCGAGCGCGTTCAGGCCGAACGCGGCATCGACGGGCGCGCGGTGATCGACTTCCTGCGCGCGCAGATGTCCGACCTGGCCGCGCAATAAGGCCGCGCAGTCATGGTGGATAAACCCCCTGCCCCCGGCGGTTCGCCGGGGGACCAGAGCGACCTCATGGACGAGGGCGGCGGGCCCTCGGGCCTGATCGAGGACCGGACCTGGATGTTTCGCGCCGAACGCGCGGTGGCCTTTGTTCCGGCGCTGATCCTGTTCGCGATGATGGTTCTGACCGTGGTCAGCGTCTTCGTGCGCTACGTGATGCGCGCGCCGATTTCCGGCGCGTTCGAAATCATGTCCTACATGATGGGGCTTTTGGTGTTCCTGTCGCTGATCCTGGTCGCGCTGCGGTCGGATCATGTGCGCATCAGCCTCTTGGACAGCTCGTTGCCGACCTGGCTGCGCCAGGGTCGCGCGATGATCGTCAACCTGATGCTGGCGGGCATGTCTGGCTGGTTGGGCTGGCAATTGTGGCGCTTTGGCGCGCGGCTGGAAAGCTGGGGCGAGAAAACCCAGATCTACGGCCTGCCGACCGGCCTTCTGGCGAAAATCATGGCCGGATCGACGCTGATCTGCGCCGTTCTGTTCCTGCTGCTGGCGATCAAGGTCGCGCGGGATCGCGCTGCCCTCAACCGCGTGGAGACGTAATGACCGAAGGTATCCTCGTGCTGCTCGGGCTGCTGGCGATGCTGATGGCCGGTGTCCCGATCGCCTTTTCTCTGGGTCTGATCGGGTTCGTCGGGATCTGGAGCCTGCGCAACCTCAACGCGGCGAACTCCGTGCTGACCTCGCAGATCTTCGATCTGGCGCAGACCCATACCTTTACCGTGGTGCCGCTGTTTATCCTGATGGGCAACCTGATTGCACGGGCACGGATCAGCCACGATCTATATGCTGCGTCCAACGCGTTCCTGGGCCATTACCGGGGCGGGTTGGCGATGGCGACGATTGCCGCCTGTGGCGGGTTCTCGGCGGTGTCGGGGTCCAGCATGGCGACGGCCTCGACGATGGCGCGGGTGGCGATGCCACCGATGCGCGCGCATGGCTATTCCGACGCGCTGGCGGCGGGGTCGATCTGCGCGGGTGGCACGCTGGGCATTCTGATTCCGCCCTCGGTGATCCTGCTGATCTATGGCATCCTGACCTCGACCAATATCGGGCATCTGTTCATCGCCGGGATTCTGCCGGGGCTGCTGGGTGTGCTGGGCTACATGGCCGCGATTGCGGTTGTCACCCGACTGCGCCCGTCCGAGGGGCCGGCCGGGGCGCGCACCGAATGGCCCGAGCGCCTGCGCCTGCTGCGCGCGGTCTGGCCCATCGTGGTGCTGTTCACGCTGGTGTTGGGCGGCATCTATCTGGGCGTTTTCACCCCGACCGAGGCGGCCGGAATCGGCGCCGCCGGGGCCTTTGTCTTTGTGCTGCTGCGCAAGCGCATGTCGATAGCCGAACTGATCGACATCTTCGCGGAATCCGCCCGCACCTCGTCAATGATGATCGCGCTGCTGTTCGGTGCGACACTGTTCAACAACTATCTGGACATGCTGGGCTTTGCCCGCGATCTGGCGACCTGGCTGGAAACCGTGGACCTGTCGCCGATGACCGCGCTTCTGGCGATGATGGCGGTCTATCTGGTGCTGGGGCTGTTTCTGGAAAGCCTGTCGATGATGCTGCTGACCATCCCGATCTTCTTTCCGGTGGTGCAGGTTCTGGGCATCGATCCGGTGTGGTTCGGCATTCTGGTGGTCGTGGTGATCGAAATCAGCCTGATCACGCCGCCCGTCGGGCTGAACGTGTTCATCCTGAAGATCATGGTGCGCAACATCACGCTGGCGACGAT
>JAGRMK010000089.1 GCA_020441345.1 Paracoccaceae bacterium | reverse complement strand
CCGATCAGCGCGCTGCATCCCGGCAAGACACGCCTGTCGCCCACCATCGCCGCCAGAACACGCCGCTGATCCAGCGGCCGGTGATAGAGCGTGGCGCCAAACGACCCCTGATCGTCATAGGTGCTCTGCGGGTGATCCACCGCCACCACGACATAGCCCTGCGAAGCCAGCGCCTCGGCCAGATGCGCCAACAGATAGCGGTTGCCCGGATAGCCGTGGCTGATCACCACCAGCGGAAAGCGACCCGCGGCCGGCATCGCGTCCCGGCAGGCGCGGCCATGCAGGGTCACCGGTGTCAGCCCGTCGCGCAGGATGGTGTGATAGGCAACGCCCGCGACCGTCGCCGCATTCGCCGGATACCAGACCTCGGCCGGCAGCAGGCGCGGGCCGGTGATGCCGGTATAGGGATCGAAGCGCGCCGGATCCTCGATCACCTGCGCCGCAACACCGACCGGATAGGCCCCCGGCCCCGCGAGTGCGGGCGAATCGGGGCGGGTGGCGTCGATGCGGTTCATGGAATCCTCGGGGGTCGCGCGCCAGACTGCGCCCTCTTTCCTCCCTGTGCAAGGTTGCTCCGACGCGCGGGCTGGCGTATGCGGCGCGTCAGCCCCCCCAGCCGAAAGGATCCTGCCATGACCCTGCCTGCCGACGACCGCCTGATCGTAGCCCTCGACGTGCCGAACGTGGTGCAGGGGCTGGAGCTGGCCCGCGCATTGGGTGACAGCGTCAGCTTTTACAAGATCGGCCTCGGCATGCTGACCGGCGGCGGGCTGGCGCTGGCCAACGAACTCAAGGGCGAGTTCGGCAAGCGCATCTTCCTCGACATGAAATTCTTTGACATCCCCGCCACCGTCGAAGCCGCGGTGCGCGGCATCGCCCGGTTCGACCTCGACTTCCTGACCGTCCACGGCGACCCGCATGTGGTGCGCGCCGCGAAACAGGGGGCAGCAGGCAGCGGGCTCAAGATCCTCGCGGTTACGATCCTGACCGCGCTCGACCGCGCCGATCTGGACGCCTCGCTGATCGTGCCCGGCGACATGGAGGACATCGTCGCCGAACGCGCCACCCGCGCCTTTGACGCCGGCGCCGACGGGGTGATTGCCAGCCCGCATGAGGCGGCGCTGATCCGTGCCCTGCCCAACGCCGCCGGACGGCTGATCGTCACCCCCGGGGTGCGCCCGGCGGGCAGCGCCGCCAATGACCAGAAACGCATCGCCACGCCGGCCGATGCGGTGCGCAACGGCGCCGACCACATCGTCATCGGCCGCCCGATCTGGGCGGCCAATGACCCGGCCGCCGCCGCCCAGGCGGTGCTGGCGGAACTCGCCGGGGTCTGATCGCCAAGAGGGTGCGCGCCCCGCTGCCGGGGCGCGTGCCGCTGGCGTCGCTCAGTTCTCGTTGATGTCGCGGTCGATCTTCTTGACCTGCCCCTGGCGCACCCCCAGCAACGAGCGCATCGCCAGCCAGGCAACCACCGACAGCACGGCAAAGACCACCAGGGCATTGATCAGCGACTCGGACATCCACCCCGTGCCGGGAATGCCCAGCCCGATCACCCCACCGGTGATCACCGCGCCCACGGCAAAGCCTGCAAACAGGAAGCCCGGCACGATGACTTCAAGGATCCCCAGCCCCAGACCCGCGGCGATCCAGACCCACCAGAGCGATTGCATCAGAGCTTCCCTTTCAGCATCTTGAAGGCGTCGCCGAAGGCATCCATCAGCTGCGCCGGCAGCACGATGGTCTGCTTGCCCTGCCCCTCGGCGACCTTCTTCATCGCCTCGACCTGGGCCAGCGCGATCTGGTATTGCGCGGCCTCAAGCCCGTTCTTGGCGATGGCCTCGGCGATCACGCCGGTTGCATAGGCTTCGGCGTCGGCGGTCACGCGCTTGGCCTTGGCCTCCTGCTCGGCGGCGTAAAGCTGACCGTCGGCGGCCAGTTCCACCGCGCGGCGGCGGCCCTCGGCCTCGGTCACGGCAGCACGGCGGGCGCGCTCGGCATTGAGCTGCTGCAGCATCGCCGCGCGGGTGGCCTCGTCCAGGTTCACGTCCAGCAATTCCGCCCGCGTCACCACGATGCCCCAGTCATCGACCACATCGGCGATCGCCTCGCGGATCTTCGTCGTCAGCCGCCCGCGGTTGGACTGCACCTCATCGAGCTCCATCGTGCCGATCTCGGACCGCACGATCCCCGCCACGGTGGTCAGAATCGCGGCGTCCACGTCGCGGATCCGGTAGACGGTCTTTTCCGGCTCCATGATCCGGTAAAAGACGCTTGTTTCCACCTGCAACAGCACGTTGTCGGTGGTGATCGCGTCCTGCCGCTGGTTCGGCAACTGGCGTTCCAGGATCGACACCTTGTGCGCCACCGTGTCGATGAACGGCACGATCAGGTTGATCCCCGGCCCCAGCACGGCGCGTAGCCGGCCGAAACGCTCGACCACGTATTTCTGCGATTGCGGCACGATCCGCACACCCAGAAAGACCGAAATGATGATGAACAGGGCCAGCAGCAACAGAATGATGCTGCCGCCGGTCAGGAAATCGAGGGGCATGGGGGGCTCCGCTATCTGGGGCGTGTCAGGTTTCATGTGACGGCCGGTCTCAACGCATTTCGCCGAGTATGCGCGGCGCGTCCGGCGTTGAAAAGGGGCGCTGACCGACAAGTCCGTGACCTGGGCCACAAACGATCCCTGTCAGGATCGCCGAAGAGCGCCAAAATGCCCTTCAGTCCGTTCTGAGCGCCTTGACCCGCGCGTGCAGCGCCGTCACATGCGGATCGTCGATGCCCAGCACCTGTAAATGGGCGTGCGTGTCCTCAAGATAGGCAAGGTTCGTACCCAGCACCCCCTCGGCCCGCGCGATCATCCGCGCCTGCTCATCCAGCGCAAGCCCCTGTACGATGCTGTCATAGGCGTGATTGGCCGCAAAGCCGAGCGCCTCGATCACGCCGTGATCCGTGTGCAGGGTCATCCAGACAGGACGATAGGCCGGAGCAATCATCTCGCGGCGAAACAAGACGAAGCTTTCGTGCTCGACTGCCGCGGCGGCGACGCGAAACGCCATTCCGTCGCACCCGCCCCCCTCGACCATCGCCAACATCAACCCCGGTCGGTCGACCGTGCCCCGTCCGCCTTCATCCCACAAGCAGAAGCTGCGGGCATAACCGGGGGCGTGCGCGCGCCGGACCTCGACGAACTCCATCGCCGGATCCCACATCAGCGACCCATAGCCGAACACCCAAAGGTCGCCGGGTGCGCGCCCGGCAAACCAAGCGCGCCGACCCGCCTCGCGCTGTTCGTCCGGGGTGCGCCAATCGGCGGGCCGTCCCGCTTGCGCAGCGTGGGCGTCGATCTGGGCAAGGTCGAGATCGCGAAAGAACGACTCGGCGGCGGGCCTGATGCGGCCGCGCAGTTCGGGGTGATGCACAAAGGGGTCGTCGGTCGTCATGGCATTCCTTGTCAGGGTCCAGAATTGGGTGCCGACAATGACGGCAGCGAGCGGCGCGTTGCCGCGCGGTGTCGAGGCTAGCACAGTTGCCACCCGCCGCAATCCGCTGGCCCATTGCTTGCAGGGCTCAGCTTGGCTATCAGGGCCGCTAACAGTTTCAACGAGGATCCCGATGGCTTCGTATCAATACGTCTATCACATGGACGGCGTGTCCAAGACCTATCCCGGCGGCAAGAAGTGCTTCGAGAACATCCGCCTGAATTTTCTACCCGGCGTGAAGATCGGCGTTGTCGGGGTGAACGGCGCGGGGAAATCGACGCTGCTGCGCATCATGGCCGGGATCGACAAGGATTTCACCGGTGAAGCCTGGGCTGCCAAGGGCGCCAAGGTCGGCTATCTGCCACAAGAGCCGCAACTGGACGAAAGCCTGGATGTGCGCGGCAACGTCATGCTGGGCGTCGCGGCCAAACAGGCCAAGCTGGATCGCTACAACGAATTGGCGATGAACTATTCCGACGAGACCGCCGACGAGATGGCACGGCTTCAGGACGAGATCGACGCCGAGAACCTCTGGGATCTGGACAGCCAGATCGATGTCGCGATGGAGGCCCTGCGCTGCCCGCCCGACGACGCCGATGTCAGCACGCTGTCGGGCGGCGAAAAGCGCCGTGTCGCGCTGTGCAAGCTGTTGCTGGAAGCGCCTGACATGCTGTTGCTCGACGAACCGACCA
>JAGRMK010000088.1 GCA_020441345.1 Paracoccaceae bacterium | reverse complement strand
GCCAGCCCGACGGCGCGCATGTCGAGTTCGCGCGCGGCGTGCAGAACCCCGTGGGTCTGAAATGCGGGCCGACGATCACGGCCGAGGATCTGAAGGTGCTGATGGCCACGCTGAACCCCGACAATGAACCCGGCCGCCTGACGCTGATCGCGCGCTTCGGGGCGGGCAAGGCGGGTGACCACCTGCCGCGTCTGATCAAGGCGGTGCGCGAAGAAGGGGCCAACGTGCTCTGGACCTGCGACCCAATGCACGGCAACACGATCAAATCCGCCTCGGGCTACAAGACCCGCCCGTTCGACCGCGTATTGCAAGAGGTGCGGGACTTTTTCGCGGTGCACAAGGCCGAGGGCACGATCCCCGGCGGCGTGCATTTCGAAATGACCGGCAAGGATGTGACCGAGTGCACCGGGGGCTTGCGCGCGGTCTCGGACGAAGACCTGTCGAACCGCTATCACACTGCCTGCGATCCTCGGCTGAACGCCAGTCAGGCGCTGGAACTGGCGTTCCTGGTGGCCGAGGAACTGTCGCAACGGCGCAAGGATCTGCGAAACAAGGCTGCGGTCTGAGTCGCGATAGTCCGAAATTGCCAAAAGGGGCCGGTCCGTCCGGCCCCTTTCATTTAGTCGCGCCCCCCCTGGATGAGCGTCAGAACCGGCGTTCCTTGCGGGCGCGGGGCGGGCTGTTGGGTTGAAACCGGCGCCATCAGGCGGAAATGCCGGGGCGTGCGTCCGATCTGGCCATGGGTTTCCAGAACTCCCAGAATGCGGGTGATCGCGCCCTGCTGGTCTGCCAGCGGCATCAGCGCCAACATCCCGTCCACTCCGGGGCGACCAAGAGCCTTGTCCGACCGCACCGGCAGGGTGGCACGAACCCCCTGCGCGACCTGCGCAAGGGCGGCCGCCAGATCGCCGCGGGCTGCGGGGGCAAAGAACACGCTCAACGGCATGCCGCGCGGCTCCATGCCCAGAAGATCCGAGAAATGCTGACCGCAGAGCCGCAGCCGCGCCACGCCGGGCGCGACCAGTTCGGCCACGAACAACACATCGAGCGCCTCGGCCAACGGCCGCGGATCGATCTCGGCGCGCGCGGGGGCGGTGCGCCGTCCGCGCAACCCGTCCCAATAGGACTGGACCGCGGCAATGGCCGGATAGTCGGGCGCCTGGGGCAGGGGCCGCACGAAGGGCAAACGGCGGAGGGTGTCAGACAGATTTGACACCGCGAGTTCGGGAAAGGAGCGTGTCTGGGTCATGGCGTTTACTCCGTGAGGGCGGGGTGCACGCGACCGGGCATGCCCCGAAGGGCCGCCACGGCGCGCTAAGTTGCCCGCCTGTGTTTACCTTTGATTGAGAATTCTTACCGATGCCTTAATGTAGACTTAATTTCTGCTGTTGGGGACGAATTGTATAAAAATGGTTAAATCTATGACCGGCTTCGCGGCAACAGGCTGCGAGCTGACCACCGAGGGTGGCGTCTTTTCTTGCCAATGGGATTTGCGTGGCGTCAATGGACGAGGGCTGGATCTGCGGTTCAGGCTGCCAGACTGGCTGGACGGGCTGGAGGCGGCGCTGCGCAAGCTGCTGCCCGAGGTGGTGAAACGGGGCAATGTCACGCTGTCACTGAAGCTGACGCGCGCTGACGAAACCGGCCTCGCGCGCGTCAGCCCGGCGGCGCTGGACGCCGCGGTCAGGATGGTGATCGAAGCCGAAACCCGCGCCGAATTGCAAGGGCTTGGCCTGGCGCCGATGACCGCGGCGGATCTGCTGGCGATGCGTGGCGTGGTCGAGTCCGGCCCGGCAATGGCCGAGCCCGGCCCGCTGGTCGCCGCCCTGCTCGACCAGGTGGCCCCGCTGGTCGCGGCCTTTGACGCCAACCGTGCTGCCGAAGGGGTGGCGCTGGCACGGATCATCGGCGCGCAGATCGACAGGATCGATTCCCTGACGACGCAAGCCCGACGCGCGGCAGAAACCCGCCGCTCGGACCAGATCGCCGGACTCAGGGCGGCGTTGACCCGTCTCGCCGAGGCCGCGCCCCAGGTCGACCCAGGACGGTTGGAACAGGAACTGGCGCTGATCGCCGTCAAGACCGACGTGACCGAGGAACTCGACCGGCTGGAGGCGCATGTCGGCGCGGCCCGTACCCTTCTGGCGCTGGACGAGCCGACCGGCCGCAAGCTGGACTTTCTGATGCAGGAATTCAACCGTGAGGCGAACACCCTGTGCGCGAAAGCGCAGAATCCCGATCTGACGCGGATCGGCCTTGACCTCAAGACGGTGATCGACCAGATGCGCGAGCAGATCCAGAACTTGGAGTAGAACATGCAGCGGCGCGGTCTTCTGATCATCTTGTCTTCGCCATCGGGTGCGGGAAAATCCACGTTGGCACGGCGGTTGATGGCCTGGGATCCGACGCTGAGATTCTCGGTCTCGGCCACCACCCGCACCCCAAGACCGGGCGAAACCGATGGCGTGGAATACCTGTTCAAGACCCGGCAAGAGTTTGAAGCGCTGGTCGAATCCGGCGAGATGCTGGAACATGCCGAGGTGTT
>JAGRMK010000087.1:7554-14359 GCA_020441345.1 Paracoccaceae bacterium | reverse complement strand
GCGGGTGATGATCGACCATCCCGGCCTGGTGCAGGAAATTCATGCCGCGTATTTCAGCGCGGGCGCCGGTGTAGCGACCACCAACACCTATGCGATTCACCATGACCGGCTGGTGAAACATGCGCTGGACCACCGGTTCCGCGCCTTGCTGGATGCCGCCCTGTCCGAGGCCGAGGCGGCACGCGCCGCCCATGGCCGAGGGCTGCTGGCCGGGTCCACCGGGCCGCTGGGTGCCAGCTATCGCCCGGATGTCTTTCCCGCTCACGACATCGGCACGGCGCTTTATGCCGAGGTCGCGACGATCCTCGCGCCCCGTGTCGATCTGATCATCGGCGAGACCGTCGCCTCGCTCGCCCATGCCGCCGCGCTGGTGGACGGCGTGCGTCAGGCCGCGCCGGACACGCCGCTGTGGCTCAGCGTCACCGTGGACGACCATGACGGCACCCGGCTGCGCTCGGCCGAGGCGCTGGCCGATCTCGCGCCGATCGCCGCGCGGGTGGACGCCGTGCTTGCCAACTGCTCTTCGCCTGAAGCGATGGATCGGGCGATGCCCGTGCTCGCCACGTTCGGCAAACCCTTTGGCGCGCTGGCCAACGGGTTCCAGCAAATCACCTCGGATTTTCTCAGGGACAATCCGACGGTTGACGCGCTGTCTGCCCGGCCCGAGATGACCCCCGAACGCTACGCCGATTTCGTCATGGGCTGGGTTGCTGCGGGGGCCACGCTGGTTGGTGGCTGCTGCGAAACCGGGCCCGCGCATATCGCCGAAATCGCCCGTCGCCTGCGCGCGGCGGGCCATAGCCTTGCCTGAGGACGTTGCCATGACCCACCCCGAAACCATGTCCGGTGTGCTGTTGACGGCTCATGGCGGCCCCGAGGCACTGGTCTGGTCCGACGCGATCCCGGTGCCCGAACCCGGTCCCGGCGAGGTGCTGGTGCGGGTGCTGGCGGCGGGGGTCAACAACACCGATATCAACACAAGGCTGGGCTGGTATTCGCCCGCCGTCACCGGGGCGACCGGCGAGGGCGTGGGCGATGATGGCGGGTGGTTCGGGGCGCTGCGGTTTCCGCGTATCCAGGGCGGCGATCTTTGCGGGCGGATCGTGGCGCTGGGTGACGGGGTGCGGGGGCTGTCGGTCGGACAACGCGTGACGACGCCGTTGTGCCAGCCCGAGCCAACGCCGGACAACCCGGTCGCGCTGCGTGTCCTTGGATCGGAATACGACGGAGCCTTTGCGCAATTCTGCGTGCTTCCGGCGCGGCATGTTCATCAGGTCGACGACTCGCCCCTGTCGGATGCCGAAATCGCCGCGATCCCCTGTTCGCACGGCACGGCGCTGGGCATGCTGGACCGGGCACAGGTCGCCGCCGGGCAACGGGTGCTGGTAACGGGCGCATCCGGCGGTGTCGGTCTGGCCGCGGTGCAACTGGCGACGCGCATCGGCGCGCGGGTGACCGCCCTGTCCGGGGCGCAAAAGGCCGATGTGGTCAAGACCATGGGCGCGGACCAGGTTCTGCCGCGCGATGCGGCCCTGCCCGAAGGGCATTTCGACGCGGTCATCGACCTCGTTGGCGGCCCGGCCTGGGGGCGCCTGATCAAGGCGATCCGCCCGGGTGGGCACCTGTCGGTGGCAGGGGCGATTGCCGGGCCGATCGTCGAGTTTGATCTGCGCGCGCTTTACCTGTCCGACATCACCTTGCATGGCTGCACCTATCAGCCGCCGCAGGTCTTTGACCGTCTGCTCGACTGGATGCGCGACGGCAGCCTGCGACCGCTGGTCTCGCAGGTCTATCCCTTGGCCGAGATCGCTCGCGCCCAGGCCGATTTCATGGCCAAGACCTACCCTGGAAAACTCGTCCTCGTTCCGCCGGAGATCCTTTCATGACCCTTCCCTCTCATGCCCGCGTCGTCATTATCGGCGGCGGCGTTTCGGGCTGCTCCGTGGCCTATCACCTGGCCAAGGCCGGCTGGAAAGACATCGTTCTGCTTGAGCGCAAGCAACTGACCTGCGGCACGACCTGGCACGCGGCGGGACTGATCGGCCAACTGCGCGGCTCGCTGAACATGACCCGGCTCGCGAAATACTCGGCCGATCTCTACACCCGGCTCGAGGCCGAGACCGGCATCGCCACGGGGATGCGGCAGAATGGCTCGATCACCGTTGCCCTGACCGAGGCTCGCAAGGAAGAAATCTATCGCTCGGCGGCTCTGGCTCGGGCTTTTGACGTGGATGTCCAGGAAATCTCGCCCGCCGAAGTCAAGGCGATGTATCCGCATCTGAACGTGGGCGACGTGGTTGGCGCGGTGCATCTGCCGCTCGACGGGCAATGCGATCCGGCCAATATCGCGATGGCGCTGGCCAAGGGCGCGCGGATGATGGGCGCGCAGGTGATCGAGGGTGTCAAGGTCACGCGCGTGCACGACGACGGGCGACGCGTGACCGGCGTGGAATATGACAGGGGCGGCGAGACCGGCACCCTCACCTGCGAGCATGTGGTGAACTGCGGCGGCATGTGGGGCCGCGATCTGGCGGCGCAATCGGGCGTCACGCTGCCGCTGCACGCCGCCGAGCATTTCTATCTGGTCACCGAACCCGTCGAGGGGCTGGGCCGCCTGCCGGTGCTGCGGGTGCCGGATGAGTGCGCCTATTACAAGGAAGACGCGGGCAAGATGATGCTGGGCGCCTTCGAGCCGAAGGCAAAACCCTGGGGCATGACCGGCATCCCCGAAGAGTTCTGCTTTGACAGCCTGCCCGAGGATTTCGAGCATTTCGAGCCGATTCTGGGCATGGCGATGAACCGGATGCCGCTTTTCGAAACGGCCGGGATCCACACGTTCTTTAACGGTCCCGAAAGCTTTACACCGGATGATCGCTACTATCTGGGCGAGGCGCCGGAACTGGCGAACTACTGGATCGCTGCGGGGTATAACTCGGTGGGCATCGTGTCGTCCGGGGGCGCGGGCATGGCGCTGGCGCATTGGATGACCGAAGGCGAGCCGCCCTTTGACCTGTGGGAGGTGGATATCCGCCGCGCGCAGCCCTTCCAGCGCAACCGCCGCTATCTGCGCGAACGCGTGACCGAGACGCTGGGACTGCTCTATGCCGATCACTTCCCCTATCGGCAGGTGGAAACCGCGCGCGGCGTGCGCCGGTCGCCGATTCACGAGCAGCTCAAGGCGCGCGGCGCCGTATTCGGCGAGGTTGCAGGATGGGAGCGCGCGAACTGGTTCGCCAACCCTGGGCAAGACCGTGCATACCGCTATGCCTGGGGTCCGCAGAACTGGTTTCAGAACCAGAAGGCCGAACATGCGGCGGTGCGTGAGCGGGTCGGCTTGTTCGACATGACCTCGTTCGGAAAGATCCGGGTCGAGGGGCGCGATGCCTGCGCGTTCCTGCAACGGGTCTGCGCCAATGACATCGATGTTGCGGCGGGGCGCATCGTCTATACCCAGATGCTGAACCGTCGGGGCGGGATCGAAAGCGATCTGACGGTGACGCGGCTAACGGAAACGGCCTTTCTGCTGGTCGTACCGGGAGCCACGCTGCAACGCGACCTGGCCTGGCTGCGCCGCCACCTGGGCGATGAGTTCGCGGTGATCACCGACACGACCGCCTCCGAGGCGGTGCTGTGCCTGATGGGGCCGCAGGCGCGCGATGTGTTGTCGCGGGTGACGCCCGACGCCCTCGACAACGCGGCCTTTCCATTCGGCACCGCGCGCGAGATCGAACTGGGCTACGGAATCGCCCGCGCGCATCGCGTGTCCTATGTCGGTGAACTGGGGTGGGAGCTGTATGTCAGTGCCGACCAGACTGCGCATGTCTTCGAGACGCTCTTGGAGGCCGCGCCCGAGATCGCGCTCTGCGGCTTGCACACGCTTGACAGCTGTCGGATCGAAAAGGCGTTTCGCCATTTCGGGCATGACATCACGGATGAGGATCACGTGCTTGAGGCGGGTCTGGGTTTCGCGGTGAAGACCGGCAAGGGCGATTTCATCGGCCGCGATGCGGTGCTGCGCAAGCGCGAGGCAGGGCTGGAGCGGCGGATGGTACAGTTCCTGCTGCAAGATGCCGGTAAAATGGCCTATCATAACGAGCCGATCCTGCGCGACGGGCGGATTGTCGGCACCGTGACGAGCGGGAATTACGGGCATACGCTGGGCGGGTCGGTGGCGATGGGCTATGTCCCCTGTGCCGGGCAGTCGGCCGAGGAGCTTCTGGCCTCGCGCTATGACATCGATATCGCGGGCCAGCGGGTTCCCGCGCGGGCCTCGCTTGCGCCGCTCTATGACCCCACGGGCGCGCGCGTGAAGCTGTAGCAGGTGCGGGCCGAGTTTGAGGGGGGCGGCGCGTCTCGGGGTCGGGTGACCCCTCGGCGCGCCGGTGGGGGCCTGGCCCCCACGCCCCGGCCAAGGGGGTTTTCCACCCCCTTGGAGCCCCCGAGGATATTTCTTGGACAGATGAGGGGGGGGGATCAGAGGCTGAATGTGGTGGCGAGGTTTTCGGCCTGCGCCCGCACCATGCGCCGGCCTTCGGCAATGCAGTCGGCAGCGCGGTGAAAGTCGACCACCGAGATGCCGTCGAGATGCGCGTTGAGCAAGGCTTGCGGCGGATCGCCGGCCAGCCGCGAGCGGCGGATCTGGTCGGACATGATGTCGATGGCGGCGTTGACCAGGGCGACATAGCTGGGTTCGGTGTGGTCGGGCGTGGCGTCGCTGGCGTCCTCGTCGGTCCACAGGCTGCGCAATTTCTCGGGCAGCAGGGATGACAGGTCGGGAAAGCCGGGCAGTGCCGTGCCCGGTTCCCAGAAGTTGCCGCTGACCGCGGCGTTCGGGTTGACCGCGATCACCAGGTCGGCGCCCAGTGCGCGTGCTGCGGAAACCGGCACGGGGTTGAGCAGCCCGCCGTCCATCAGCCAGCGACCATCCAGCCATTTGGGCCGCAAAAGGCCGGGTATCGACACCGAGGCGCGCACAGAGTCCACCAGGTTGCCCTCGCGCAGCCAGATTTCGCGCCCGCGCCGCAGGTCGGTGGCGACGGCGACGAAGGGCAGCGGCAGATCCTCGATCGTGGCGGGCATGTCGAGATCTTGCAGCATCTTGGAGACGCCTTCGCCTGCGACCAACCCGCCGCCGCCGATCCGCATGTCGATCAGCGTGATCAGCGAGCGCAGAGTCAGTGCCTGCGCCCAGTCTTCGAGCGCGTCGAGTTTGCCCGCCGCAAAGGCCGCGCCAACCAGGGCGCCCATCGACGACCCGGCGATGACCTGCGGCGTGATGCCCATATCCGCCAGTTCGCGCAGGACGCCGATATGGCACCAGCCGCGCGCGCCGCCAGAGCCCAGGGCCAGGCCGATCACCGGTTTCTTCATCCTGTCCTCCGCTTGCATCCGCGCAGTGTCGCGCGTCGCGGGCCTGGCCTCAAGCCCCGATGAGCAGCCGCTCGAGCACCGCAAGCCCGTCGTCGAGCTTTGCGCGCTCTTCGGGCGTCAGGGGGGCGAGCAAGGCCTCGGTCGCGGCCTCCATTTCCGGGCGGATGGTATCGAGCGCGCGTTTGCCCCTGGCGGTGAGCATGGCGTGGGCGATGCGGCGATCCCTTGGGTCGGTCGCGCGCCGGACCCAACTGCGGCGTTCGAGCTCTGCCAGCGCCCGTGAAACCTTGGTCTTGTGCGCCGGGACACGGGCGCAAAGATCCGAGGCGGTGAGCGTGGGGGCCTCGGCCAGATTGACCAGAACGCGCCATTCGGACCGCGTCAGCCCATGGCGCCGGCGGTAGATGTCGCGCGTGTTTTCCGAGGTTAATTCCGCCAGAAGGTTGAGGCGATACGGTAGATAAGTCTTCAGAAACATAGGCCTGACCACAAGCGTTGATAGTTACATTTTCAACTAATAATCTGCCACACATGATTCGAACACCCCGATGACCAGAACAAGAGAGAGACGCATGAGCAAGACCTTTGCCTCGGCCGGCGACATGGCGGAAAAGACGATCAGTTTCACCCAGGTGGGCGAGGGGCTGTATGCCTTCACCGCCGAAGGCGACCCCAACAGCGGCGTGATCATCGGCGACGAGTCGGTGATGGTGATCGAGGCACAAGCAACCCCGCGCCTGGCGCGCAAGGTTGTCGAGTGCATCCGCTCGGTCACCGACAAGCCGATCAGCCACCTGGTGCTGACGCATTACCATGCCGTCCGCGTGCTGGGGGCCAGCGCCTATGGCGCGCCCGAGATCATCATGTCGGACACCGCCCGCGCGATGGTCGTCGAACGCGGGCAGGAAGACTGGGACAGCGAGTTCGGCCGCTTTCCGCGTTTGTTCATGGGTCACGAGGAAATTCCCGGCCTGACCTGGCCTACCACGACCTTCAGCGACCGCATGACCGTGTATCTGGGCAAACGGCGGGTCGACATCATGCACTTGGGGCGCGCGCATACCGCGGGCGACGCGGTGGTCTGGGTGCCGGATGCCGAAGTCATGTTCACCGGCGACATCGTGGAATATCACAGCGCCTGTTACTGCGGCGACGGGCATTTCGCCGACTGGGGCGACACGCTTTCGGCCATCGCCAGCTACCAGCCCAAGGCCATCGCGCCGGGCCGGGGTGACGCGCTGATCGGCGAAGAGATGGTCGAGGCGGCGATTGCCAATACCTTTGACTTTGTCGACAGCACCTATCGCCCGGCGCAACGTGTCGCGGCGCGGGGCGGCTCGCTGAAAGAAGCCTGGGACGCGGTGCGCGCCGAATGCGACCCCAAGTTCAAGGATTATGCGATCTACGAACACTGCCTGCCGTTCAACGTCGCCCG
>JAGRMK010000087.1:0-7546 GCA_020441345.1 Paracoccaceae bacterium | reverse complement strand
ATGACGAGGCGCGCGGCATCGACACCCCCCGCATCTGGACCGCCGAGCGCGATCAGCAGATGTGGGCCGATCTGCAAGGATGAGCGCGATGACCATGCAAGAGCGTTACCCGCTGGCGTATAAATCCTATCCCTATGCGAAATCACCCGACCAGGACGCAGCCGCGCCGGTGCGTCACCCGGTCGTGGTGGTCGGCGGCGGCCCGATTGGCATGGCCGTGGCGCTGGATCTGGCACTGAAAGGCACCAGGGTTCTGGTGTTGGACGACCACGAAGGGATCGGTATGGGCTCGCGTGCGATCTGCTTCGCCAAGCGCCCGCTGGAAATCCTGGACCGTCTGGGTTGCGGCGAGCCGATCGTTGAGAAGGGCGTTGTGTGGAACCTGGGCAAGGTGTTCCACGGCGAAAAGCAGGTCTTCGAATTCAACCTTCTACCGGAAAAGGGGCATAAGTTCCCGGCTTTCATCAACTTGCAGCAGCCGTATTTCGAGAAATTCATCCTCGATCACGTACGTGCCTTGCAAGAACAGGGGCTGCCACTGGAAATCCGTGGCAAGAACCGGGTGGACGCGGTCGAACAGGATGCCGAGGGCGTGACCCTGTCGGTGATGACGCCCGATGGCCCGTACCGGGTGGCGGCCGATTGGGTGATCGCCTGTGACGGTGCCTCGTCGCCGGTGCGCGAGATGCTGGGGCTGGGCTTTGAGGGGGAGGTGTTCAAGGACAGCTTCCTGATCGCGGACGTGCGCATGAAGGCCGATTTCCCGACCGAGCGCTGGTTCTGGTTCGATCCGCCCTCGGGCGCGGGAGCCTCGCAGCTGCTGCACAAGCAGCCCGACGATGTCTGGCGCATCGACTTCCAGATCGGCTGGGACGTGGACCGCAAGGAAGAACTGAAGGAAGACAACGTGCGCCGCCGGGTTGCGCAAATGATCGGCGAAGAGGTCGCCTTCGATCTCGTCTGGTCGTCGATCTATACCTTCCAGTGCCGCCGCATGACCAAGTTCCACGACGGGCGTGTGATCTTTGCCGGTGACGCCGCGCACCAGGTCTCGCCGTTCGGCGCGCGTGGCGCCAATTCGGGGCTTCAGGATACCGAAAACCTGGCCTGGAAACTGCAGATGATCCTGGACGGCACCGCCCCGGTTGCGCTGCTCGATACCTACGACGAAGAGCGCATCTATGGCGCGCGCGAAAATATCCTCAATTCCACCCGCGCCACGGATTTCATCACGCCCAAGTCCGAGATCAGCCAGATCTTCCGCAATGCCGTGCTGGACCTGGCCGAAAACCACGCCTTCGCGCGACCGTTCGTCAATTCCGGCCGTCTGTCTGTGCCCTGCACCTATGACGAGTCGCGGCTGAACAGCGCCGATGCGTTGCCCGGCGGCCCGGCGCGGACGCGCCCGGGCTCACCCTGCCCCGATGCCCCGCTGGGAGACGGGTTCCTGCTGGGCAAGCTGGGTGCTGTCAAGGACGCGCGGTTCCAGATCCTCGCCATCGACGCCGAGGTGCCCGAACGCTTCGCGGCGCATGGGGTGTCCTGTGACATCCTGCAATTGAGCGCCGTGGGCAACGCGTTGTTGCGTGATCGCTACCTGGGCACGGCTCAGGGCGCGGTCTATCTGATCCGACCCGACCAGCATGTCGCGGCACGCTGGCAGATCTGGAACGAGGCCGACGCAACCTCCGCGCTGGGGCGCGCCATCGGCAAGGAGCTGTGAGAATGGGCAAGCTGACGACCACACCGAACGTCCGCGGCGCGGACGATGTTTACGCCATGTTGATCGATGCACACGAAGGCAAGACCAAGGCCGAGAGCGATGCCTTCAATGCACGGCTGATTCTGACCTTGATCAACCACATTGGCGATGCCGAGGTCATCGCCGAGGCCTTGGCCGTCGCTGAGGGCTGAAATCCCGGGGGGCTTTGCGCCCCCCGGACCCCCGCAGGATATTTTGGAGAGTAAAGACGGGCGCGGACAATTTGACTCAAATTTTCCCGTCTTTGCTCTCCAAAATATCCTGGGGGTGAGCCGCGCAGCGGCGAGGGGGCAAAGCCCCCTGTGCGACGCCGGATTCAGCGCATGCCGATGCCCAGTTGCATCAGGCCGCGTCGGACCGGAGTCAGGGAATAAAGCGCGTTCAGCGCCCCGGCGCGCGCATCGCGCAGCGGGCGGCTCTCGATCATCGAGGCCCGGTTCAGGGCGTCGATGCCTGCGAGGCGCAGTTTGATGTCAGGCCAGCGCTGCCGCTGATAGGCGTTCAACATGGCCCGGGTGCCGATGCTGTCGGGCGTGCTCAGATCGACAAGCGCCGACAGGTCGCTCAGGCTCATGTTCAGCCCCTGCGCACCGATCGGGGGCATGACATGTGCAGCCTCGGCCATCAACGCGGTGCGCTGGCCGGTCAGCCGCTCGGCGTGCTGGGTGATGATCGGCCAGACGGTCAGCGGCGAGGCCTGTTCCAGCCAGCCGAACAACCCGCAGGACCGGATGTTCATTTCGGCCTCGAAGGCGTCGCGGGGCAGGGATTTCAGGCGTTCGATCGCCGGGCCGGTGTCCATCCAGACAACCGCGGAGCAAGGTTTCCCCTGGTGATCGGGAAGCGGCACGAGGGTGAAGGGCCCGCCCGAGCGGTGCACCTCGGTCGAGACATTGTTGTGCGGATCGGGGTGCGTAACGGCAAAGGCCAGCGCTTTTTGTCCATAGCGCGTCGTTGTCACGCCGATCCCCAGCGCCTTGCGGACCGGTGAATGACGGCCATCTGCGGCGACCAGCAGCTTTGCGCCGATTTGCGCCCCATCCGACAAGGTCACCAAGGCTTCGGTCTCGCGGGTGAGCAGTCGCCGCGTGGCGACGCCCGGGCGGAAATCGACATTGGGAAGGTCGTGGAGGCGAGCCACGAACTCGCGGCGCAAGAGCCAGTTCGGCAGGTTCCAGCCGAAGGGTTGGGCAGAGACATCGGCGGCGTCGAAATCATGCGTGATTCGGGCGACGGGCTCTGCGCCGCCCGCATCGACGATCCGCATGACCTGCAGGGGCATCGCATAGGGTTCGAGCCGTGGCCAGAGCCCGGCCGCGGTCAGAACCGGGATCGAGGGTTGCAGGAAGGCCGTGGTGCGCAGGTCGGCTCCGGGAGCTGTGCTCTCGGTGATCGGCGGGGCGGGGTCGACGATGATCACGCGATAGCCCGCGCTGCCGAAGGCGGCGGCGGCGGCCAGCCCGGCCACGCCCCCGCCCGAGATCAGGATATCGACCGACTCGCGCATCTTGTTCCCTCGCCTTGTTCGCGTCTGTTTACCGCATCACGGCGCCGAGCGCGATATGGCAGGGCGCCGCGTCGTCGGGATCGGTCAGCCGCGGGTAATCGCGACCAGCAGCACCAGGATCATCGGCGCCAGGGCGACGGCGGGCAGGGCGAGCGCGGGCAGGCCCCAGAGCACGATCGCGCAGCCCCAGGCCGAGACCAGGGCGAGGATCAGGTAAAGCGGGAAATCTGCGTCCCCTTCGGCCAGTTCCCGGGCAATCGCGCCGAGGATGGGCAGGCGATAGACCAGGGGCGAGCGGGGGGCGAAGGTATCGGCGGTGGCCATGTGTGTCTCCGGGTTAATGGTGTAACGCGGATATGGTTTTTCACGCGACGTGCGCCATCGGGCGGATTGCCGCGCTGTGGCAACGCGTCGCCTGCGCCTCAAGGACGCAGGGCGCGCGCCTAGAGCCGGCTGAGAAACCCGGCCAGATCGCTGGTGTGATGGTGCACATGCGGGTGGGTTTCGACCTCGGGCGTGACCAGGACGGTGCGCATGCCCAGCGCGTGCGGCACTTTCAGGTTGCGCGGGTCGTCTTCGAACATGACCGCCCTGGTCGGGTCCAGCCCGTCACGGGTAAAAACGCGGGCAAAGGCCTGTTCTTGCGGCTTGGGGTGATAGTCGGCGTCCTCGACACCGTAAACCGCGTCGAACACGCCGTCGAGCCCGCGCGCGGTGATGACCTGTCTTGCATAGGGCGCGGAGCCGTTGGTGTAGACGATCCGTCGGCCGGCAAGCCGGGCAATGCCGGCGCGCAGCGCGGGGTCGGGCGCGAGCACCGAAAAGTCGATGTCGTGCACCTCGACCAGATAAGGCACGGGATCGACGGCGTGATGGGCCATCAACCCGGCCAGCGTCGTGCCATAGTCAAGCCAGTATTTCTTGCGCAGATGGTCGGCTTCGACCGGATCGGCCCCGGTAATGCGCATCACGAAAGACGTCATGCGGGCGTCGATCTGATCGAACAGGCGCATGTGCGGCGGATAAAGCGTGTTGTCGAGGTCAAAGACCCAGGTCTCGACGTTCTGGAACGGTGCAGTGTGCATAAGGTCAGCTAGCCTGAAGCCGCAACGGGCGCAAGCGACGTGAAACAGGGCTTTTCAGGCGCGCAGCAGGCCACTAGTCTTGCCCCTCCTTGTGAGGGGCTATGAACCGACCATGACCGATACGCGCCAGACCTCGCTCGACGCCTATTCGCTGATCCTTCAGGCGATCGATGACGGCGTTTACAAACCAGGCGACCGGTTGGTCGAATCCGAGTTGGCCGAGCGTTTTGGCGTTTCGCGCACACCCATTCGCGAAGCCTTGCAGCGGTTGGAAACGCAATCGCTTCTGACCCGCGACGGGCGCTCGCTGATTGTGGCGTCTCTGGACCACAACCAGTTGGCCGAGCTTTACACCGTGCGCGCCGAGCTGGAGGGGTTGGCGGCGCGGCTGGCGGCCAAGCACGCGACGGTCGAAGAGGTGCGGGTGCTGCATGACATGGTTGCGCAAGACCGCGCGCTGATCCATGACCCGCGCGCGCTGAGCCGGGCAAACAAGCGGTTTCACAAGCAGATTCACCTGGCCTCGCACAACCGGTTCCTGATCCAGCAGCTCGATCTTGTGCACCGGTCGATGGCGCTTCTGGCGACGACCTCGCTCGAGGCCGAGGGGCGGGGACAGGCCGCGCTCGAGGAACACGCGGCCATGGTGGATGCCATCGCGCGGGGCGATGGTGAGGCGGCGGACCGGGCGTTGCGCGATCACATCTCGCGCGCGTTCGAAACGCGGCTGAAGCTGGAATCCGGGGATCGGTCACGCAAGCGGGTCTGATTGGCTCAGGTTTCGTGTTTTGCCGACCCGGTGTCGTGGATGCCGTGCTGCGTCTTGTCCCAGTAGAACGGGCTGGTGATCATTTCCCAGCAGCCCTTATAGGCGGCAACGGCGGCAAGCGGAAAATAGGCGTGCAAGGTGATCGCCCAGAGGCGCAAGAACCGGTGTTCGGGCGCGCGCAGGGCGGCGATGTTGATCGCCAGACCCGAGACCTCGGCCAAAAGAAAGATCCCGGCAATTGCCGGCAAGACCCAGCCCGGCAGGGCTGCGATCAGCGGGTGGCCAAAGCCGAACAGCATGATCCAGAAGCTCCACAGGATCGGCGCCAGCAGGAACTGGATCAGCGTTCCGAGAAACAGCACCTGCACGCCAGCGAAGCGCCAGGCCCCCAGTTGCCGCCACAGGGTGCGTGGATCGCGCATATGAACGGCATAGGTCATCGCGTAACCCTTGAGCCAGCGTGAGCGTTGCTTGATCCAGGGCCAGACGCGGCAATTGGCCTCTTCCAGCGTGACGGTTTCCAGCAATTCTGTGCGGTAGCCGTGCCGCGCCAGGCGCAGGCCCAGATCTGCGTCTTCGGTGACATTATGGGCGTCCCATCCCCCCAGTTTTTCCAGGATTTCATGCCGGAAGAACAAGGTCGTGCCCCCCAGAGGCACCACCAGACCCAGCTTTTCAAGCCCCGGCAGCATGAGGCGAAACCACGCGGCATATTCGATGGTGAAGCACCGGCTCAGCCAGTTGGTGCGCGGGTTGTAATAATCCAGAACCCCCTGAATACACGCCAGATCCGGGCCGCTTTGCGCGAAACGGTCGACCACGCGATGCAACTGGTCCGAGGCGGGTGCATCTTCGGCGTCGTAGACCCCGACGATGGTGCCGCGGGCGAAATTAAGCGCGTAGTTCAGTGCGCGCGGCTTGGTGCGCAGGTCCGAATCGGGGACCGGGATTACCCGCATCCAGTGTGGCAGGCCGCTGGCCGCCAGCGCGTCGCGGGTCAGGTGATCGTCTTCCTCGACGACCAGCATCACATCCAGCAATTCGCGCGGATAGTTGATCGCCCCCAACCGCCGGACCAGGCGCGGTGCGATGTCGGGTTCGCGAAACAAGGGCACCATGATCGACACGGGCGGTTTGCGGACCGGAAAGGCCAACGTGTTGCCGGTCGGCAGAGCGGCGGGCCGGGCGCGGGCGCGCACCTGGGTGACGGCCGCCGCGATCTTCATCGCGGTGCCCAGTGTCAGCGCCAGCACGACGATGGCGAACAACGCCAGAAACGAGGCCAGTGGCGCCAGTGCCACGGCCGTCAGAACGCCGATCAGCGCGCCGGCCATCAACCGGCTGAACCGCCTGGCGTTCCAGTTGCGGCAGCTTTCCGCATCGGTCACGCAGGTCTCGGCCAGCAAGCGCAATGTGTTGCGCCGCGAACCGATCAGCGCCGCGTGCAATGCGGTTTCGCTGATCACCCCCATCGTCACCGGGCCCAGCGCGGCCTCGAGCTCGACGCGGTGTTCGGCGAACCGGTCGGGCGACGCGCAGGCGACCAGGGTGCAGGAACCGGCGCGGGCCCAGGGCAGGCATCCGATTTGCAGACATCGCCGCGGGCCGACCAGATCCACCAGCCGCGGGTCCAGATGACTGCCTTGGGTGTCGATTACCGCGGTTTCGAATTGTTCTGCCAGGGCCGCGATCACCGATTCTTCGGTGGCAAAGCCATGCGCCCGCAGGATGTCGCCCAGTCGCGCCTGCTGGTGGGTCTGGATTTCCAGTGCCCGCATCAGATTGGCCGAGGTGATCGCACCGTGCCGCAACAGGATCGTGCCCAGCGGAACACGCGGTTTGGCCGCGCCGGTATCAATCGGGCGCAGTCCCATCGCGAGCGGAGCACCTTCGGCACGGGCGCGCGCCGGGGGATGCGGTGTCCCCCCCACCCGGACCCGGTCCGCCCGTGTTCGTCCTGCCAGCGCAAGGCCCATGCACAACCCCATCCCGGCCCACGCGCGGCGGGCAAGGGCTCAGGTTTGCGGACAAGAGGTTAACGGCTGGTTAACGGCGGCGCTATCGCGCGGGGATCAGGCCGCTTTTCTCGCCGCCATCGCGGCTGCGAAGCGTTCGAACAGGTAATAGCTGTCTTGCGGACCCGGGCTGGCCTCGGGGTGGTATTGCACCGAGAACACCGGGCGGTCCGCCATGCGGATGCCGCAGTTCGAGCCGTCGAACAACGAGACATGGGTTTCCAGCACGCCCTCAGGCAGGGTCTGGCTATCCACGGTGAACCCGTGGTTCATCGAGGTGATCTCGACAACGCCGTCGTCGAGGCGCTTGACCGGATGGTTCGCTCCGCGATGGCCCTGGAACATCTTGGCCGTTTTCGCTCCTGCGGCCAGCGCCAGCATCTGGTGGCCAAGGCAAATCCCGAACAG
>JAGRMK010000570.1 GCA_020441345.1 Paracoccaceae bacterium | reverse complement strand
AAGATGCTGACCTACAAGGTCGATTTCACCAAGGCGCTTCAGACCCGCCGGCTGACGATGGGTGTCGCCGACGGCATCGTGGAAGCCGATGGCGAGGTGATCTATGTCGTGAAGGACATGAAGGTCGCACTGTCCGAGGGTTGACGCCCGCGGATCGCATGGGCGGGTTTCGCCCTCGACGCCCGCACTATCGTGCAAGGATCTCCCGGGCGACCAGTCGGCGCGGGTTCTTCGCCGCCAGGCTCACACTGTAGGTGCTCGCCAAGTGAATGGCGTCCGTAAGTGGCTTGCCACCGATACCCACGGGACGCCGCGCACGCATCAATGCCCAGTATTTACCAAGCAGCCCAGAGGTGATGTACGCCCGGTTTGAACGGTATTGATAGAGCGTCGCCCGCGTGATCCCCGCAGCCGAGGCGATATGTTTCTCGGTCAGTGGTTCGAAGCCGACGCGCTTGATCTCGCGTGCGGCTACGGCCAAAAGATGTGCGCGAGTGCGTAGGCGTTTGCGCCGAGACGCCATGGCTTGCCACCGCCGCTGAAGCTCTTCCGAAACGACAAGGCCTTAAATTGGAAGAATTATCTCTGGGTCAGCCCCGAATGCTGCGCGGGTCATGTGAGAATATTTCACACGCCGTGTGATTATCGTCGAACTCGTTTTCATACACCATGTAACAAAATGGGCCCTGCCGATGAGTGGATCGCCCGTCCGGTTCCGCGATGTAACCAAGACGTTCGGTTCGACCGTTGCGCTTAAGGCGTTTAATCTGGATATCGCAGCCGGAGAATTCGTTATGCTTCTGGGCGCATCGGGATCTGGCAAGTCTACCGCGTTGAGCATCTTGGCCGGGTTTTCGGACGCGACGTTTGGCGATGTGTACATCGACGGCAAGCTGATGCACGGCGTTCCCTCCGAAATGCGCAATGTCGGGGTGGTGTTTCAGAGTTTTGCTCTGTTCCCGCACATGACCGTCGCAGAAACCGTCGCCTGCCCGTTGCGAATGCGCCGCCGTCCGGCGGACGAGATCAGCCGCAAAGTCGGCGGCATTGGAACTGGTGCGCCTGGGCTTGCTGGCGAAACGCAAGCCTGAAGAATTGTCAGGTGGGCAGCGGCAGCGGGTGGCGCTGGCTCGGGCCATTGTGTTCGAACCACCCGTCCTGCTGATGGTCGAATGGCTCAGCGCACTGAACCTGAAACTGCGTGAGGAGTTGCAGCACGAGATCCGGCGCATTCACCGGGATCTCGGGGGCACCGTTGTTTTCGTGACGCATGATCAAACCGAGGTGCTGATAATGTCGGACCGAATAGCCATCCTTGAAGGTGGCAGACTCGTGCAGATCGATACGCCCGAGCATCACTATGACCGGACACGCACGCGCTTCGTCGCCGATTTCATCGGCCAGTCGAACATATTTGAAATCGTATCGGAAGCTGCGGGCAAGGTCGCCATTCCCGATCTTGGTATCGAAATTCCCCCGGCAGAGGAGGCCCTCGCCATTGCCCTGCGGCCCGAATGCTTGCGCTTGGTCGATGGCAGTCCCCGCCCTGGCGAGGGCGTGTTCGAGGGCACCGTCGAAGACGAGACGTTCCTTGGTCCGGTCGTGGCCCGTAGCGTGCGTTTGCCGTCTGGCCGGCAATTGGAAATTCGCTGTTCACGATCTGGCCACGGCGTTGAGCCCGCGCCGGAAGACAGCTTTCACTGGGTTTCGACCCTGCTGAAGCCGCGCCCCTGGAGGCTGACTGACACTTGAGACAATACGCATCATAGGCGGAAATGATGACGATGACCAAAACCTTGACCGCCTTGACTGCTGGCTTTTTGCTGGCCTCGGGTGCCGCCCAGGCGCAACTCACCCTTATTTATGCCAGATCCGGCGGCGGGTTGGCACAGGTGATGCAGGCGGTCTTTGACGATCCTTTCACTGCCGAGACTGGCATCGCGATGAATGCGCTGGCGACCAGCGGCCGCGCAGCGGTAATACGCGCGATGATGGCCGCCGGGTTGCCGACCTGGGACGTCGTTGAACTAAATCCGGTCTATTAGCGACCGCTTCGTTGTCGGGTTGGCTGGAACTTCTGGACTGGGCCGTGATCGACCCTGACACCCATCTGCCCGATGCCGCCCGGTTGTCTGATGAGGGTATCGCGGCCACGTTCTCGACTGTTCT
>JAGRMK010000569.1 GCA_020441345.1 Paracoccaceae bacterium | reverse complement strand
GCGATGTTCTCGATCACCACGATGGCGTCATCGACCAGAATGCCGATGGAGAAAATCAGCGCGAACAAGGACACGCGGTTGATCGTGTAGCCCATCAGGTTCGAGGCAAAGAGGGTCAGCAGGATAGTCGTGGGAATGACGATTGCCACCACGATACCTTCGCGCCAGCCGATCACGAAGGTCACCAGCAACACGATGGAGACCGTCGCAAGACCAAGATGGAACAGCAGTTCATCGGCCTTTTCATCAGCGGATTCGCCATAGTTCCGCGTGACCTCGATCGAGATATCCTCGGGGATCAACTCGCCGCGCAGCAACTCCAGCCGCTCCAGGACATGTTCGGCGACCAGCACCGCATTGGCCCCTTCGCGCTTGGCGATGGCCAGTGTCACGGCAGGGCGCTGGCTCCAGTGGGTCTCACCGTCTTCGCGGGTCAGGGTCCAGGTGCGGGACTCGACCGGAGCGCCGCCGACAACGATATCGGCTACATCGCGGACATAGACGGGGCGGTCGTCGCGGGTCGTCAGTTGCAGCAAGCCGATATCCGCGGGGCCGTGCAGGGTCTGACCGGCGACCACCGTCAAGGTGCGGTCAAGCCCGGTCACGCTGCCCGCAGGAAAGGTCTGGTTCGCTTCGGCGACCCGTGCAGCCAGCTGTTGCAAGGTCACGCCGTAAAGCGCCAGTTGCTCGGGGTCTGGTTCAATGCGGATCTGGTCGGTGCGCCCGCCGATGATATAGGTCAGTCCGACATCCTCGACCGACATCAGCGAGGCGCGCAATTCCTCGGCAAGAGAATAGAGGGCACGATCGTCCCAATTGTCGGCGGCTTCGGGCGTGGCCGAAAGCGTCAGCGCCACAATGGCCACGTCATTGATCCCGCGTCCGACGATCAGGGGTTGCGGAATGCCCTGGGGGATACGGTCCATATTGGCCATGATGCGCTCGTTGACGCGCAGGATGGCGTCATCGGCATCGGTGCCGACCTTGAACCGCGCGGTGACCATCACGCGGTCATCCTCGGTCTGCGAATAGACGTGCTCGACCTCGTTGATCGAGCGCAGGATCGCCTCCAGCGGCTCTGTCACCAGCTCGATCGCGTCGGGGGCCCGCAACCCGTCGGTGCGCAGCATCACATCGACCATCGGCACCGAAATCTGCGGCTCTTCTTCTCGTGGGATGACGGCGAGGGCGATCATTCCCATCGCCAGCGAGGCCATCAGCAACAGCGGCGTCAGCGGCGAGCGGATGAAGGTGCGCGTCAGCCGCCCGGAAATACCCAGGCTCATGGCTGCACCACTCTGTCGCCAACCGACAGCCCGGCAAGGATTTCAACGCCGTCGGTGGTCTCGCGCCCTAGCAGGACAACCACATCCCGGTTTCCGTCAGGGGTTTCCAGGATCACGAAATCATTGCCGAACCGGGTCGTGACATAGTCGCGCGGGATCACGATCACCTGCCTTGTATCCACGGTCACATGCACGCGCACCCGCTCGCCGACAAAGAAGCTGCCCAGGCCCTCGACCTCGGCATCGGCAACGACCCGGCCGTTGGCAATCAGCGGATAGACTTGCCGGATCACACCCGTGGATGCCACGTCATCACCAAGCGCCGCGCCGGCCACGTCGATCACGTCCCCTTCGGCGATGGATCGCGCGTGGCGTTCGGGCAAATGGAGCCGCAACAGATAGTGATCCGAGGCGATGGTTGCCACGGGTTCACCGGGAAGCATCACGCTGCCCAGGGGGGACTGCACGTCCAGCACCCGTCCGGCGCCCGGGGCCAGCACCTGGCCTTCGCGTTGCTGCTGGATCAAGACGTCGCGCGATTGATTGGCTGCCGCCAGGCGACCGTCGAGCACCGCCACCGCAGTTTGCGCCTGATCCAGACGCGATTGCGCGATAATGCCGCGCTCGAACAGATCAAGTGCGCGCGCCAGATCGTCCTGCGCCTGCGCCAGTTCCGCAGCCAGAGCCTCTGCCTGTGAATTGGCCGAGGCGATCTGCGGGGCCATCTGGTCATTGACCACCAGTGCCAGAAGATCGCCCGCCGCGACCAGATCGCCCTCGTCCACGAACAACTCCGCGATCGTCCCGCCAACCCGTGTCCGGGCGGTCAGCGTATCGACGCTTTCCACCGTTGCGAAGACTGCCTTTCGGTCAGCGACCGACGCGGTTGCAACCTCGAGGCTTTGGGCATGGAGCGGTTCGGACAGAAGCGGCCCGGCTAGAAGAAGGGGCAGGATGAACGACTTGAGCATGGCGGGGCTTTCGGCTTTGGGCGAACGGGGCGTGCAGATTCGGTCGGGGACGTTGTGTTGACATTTATATTAGGCAAAGCTAAATTAGCAAATGCTAAGAGATAGTCAACCAGATAGCTTCACGACAATGACGCACCCCGATCCCGAGTCATTTGCCGAACTCGAGTCGCGCGCCGAAGAGGTCGCGGCGCTTCTCAAGCATCTGGCGAATGCCCGCCGTCTGTTGATCCTGTGCCGGCTGGCAGCGGGACCGGCCACGGTAACGGAGCTCTGCACCATTGCGGGGCTGTCGCAATCGGCGCTTTCACAGCATCTGGCAAGAATGCGTGCCGAGTCGCTGGTTCAGGGCAAGAAAGACGGGCTGCAGATTTACTACTCGATCACCAACCCGCGCTGTCTTGAGATCTTGACCCATCTCAGATCCAGTTATTGCGATCCGATGCCGCATGGCGAGGTATCGTAAGCCGGGAGATGCATCGCAGGTTTGTGCGGGTTTGTGCGGGTTTGCGCAGGGCGTTTGCCCGCGTGTGCCCGGACCCGCCAGCAGAGGGCATTGGTGCGATTCCGATCAGCGGGTGGTGCCGGTTGAGGGACTCGAACCCCCGACCTTCGGTTTACAAAACCGCTGCTCTACCAACTGAGCT
>JAGRMK010000086.1 GCA_020441345.1 Paracoccaceae bacterium | reverse complement strand
TCACCGTTCTTGGCGGTGAACAAACTCATGAGAAACCACAGCTAGCGCTTGCGCCCGTTGACGCGAACCTTGCCGGGTTTGTCGGGGTCTGGCACCACGAGGCCGGCCGAAATCACCAGCTTGGCGGCTTCTTCGACGCTCATGTCGAGCAAGATCACGTCGGATTCGGGGACGAAGAGCAAGAACCCCGAGGTCGGGTTTGGCGTGGTCGGCAGGAACACCGACATCAGCTTGGTGTCACCGGAGAGTTTCGTCGCGATCTCGCCCCTGGCGTCGGTCGAGATGAAGGCCATCGCCCAGATCCCGCGGCGTGGGTATTCCACCAGGCAGGCTTTCTTGAATGACGTATTGCCGCTGGCAAAGACGGTTTCGGCGATCTGCTTGAGCCCGTTGTAGATCGAGCGCACCACCGGCATGCGGGCCACCAGATCCTCGCTCCACTGGATCAGGCTGCGGCCGATATAGCCCTTGGCCAGCCAGCCGACGACCAGCGTGAACACCAGGAAAATCGCCACCCCAAGTCCAGGGATGTCGAAGCCGGTCAACTCTGCCGGAATCGCGCGTTGCGGGATCAGCGGCATCACCCGGCTGTCGACGAACTCGACGACCGTCGTGATCAGCCAGATTGTCACCACCGCAGGGGTGACAATGACCAGCCCGGTCAGGAACGAGGCGCGCAGACCGGCAAGGATTCCGCGGCGATGCGGACGTGGCGAGGGGGACATGAGCGCAGGGGAACCCTTGAGGCGAGGACAGGTATGTATCTAGGAAGCCCAAGGGCGTGCTGCAAGGGTGTTGCCGGTGTCAGGCGCTGTCTTGCAAGGCCCGCGCGATCCGCGCGGCAAGCCGCGCGTTGTTGCGCACCAAAGCGATATTGGCGGTCAGCGAGCGGCCCTCGGTCTGGTCGAAGATCCGCGCCAGCAGAAAGGGCGTGACCTCTTTGGCGCTGACCCCCTGCGCGGCGGCTTCGGCGAGGGCGGCGTCGATTACTGGCTGAATCTGGGCGCGGGGGATCTCGTCTTCGGGCGGGATCGGGTTGACCACCAGTTGCCCACCCGCCAGGCCGAGCCGCGCGCGCATCCGGTGCGCCGCGGCGATCTGCGCGGGATCGTCCATGCGCAGCGGTGCGGCAAGGCCCGAGGCCCGCGACCAGAAGGCCGGCAGATCGTCCTGCTCGTGGGCGATCACGGGCACGCCGAGGGTTTCCAGCACCTCCAAGGTCTTGGGCAGGTCGAGAATGGCCTTGGCCCCCGCCGCGACCACGGTAACCGGGGTTTGGGCAAGTTCGTGCAGGTCGGCCGAAATGTCGAAGCTGTGTTCCGCGCCCCGGTGCACGCCGCCGATCCCGCCGGTGGCGAAGACCGCGATTCCCGCGAGATGCGCGCAGATCATCGTCGCTGCGACCGTGGTGGCACCGGTGCGCCCGGTGGCAAGACAGGCCGCCAGATCAGCGCGGCTGAGCTTCATCACGTCGCTGGCCTGCCCCAGCGCGTCGAGTTCATGCGCCTCCAGGCCGATATGGATGCGCCCGCCCATTACCGCGATGGTCGCGGGAACCGCCCCAGCCGTACGCAGGTCGTCCTCGACCAGGCGGGCGGTTTCGACATTCTGCGGCCAGGGCATGCCATGGGTGATGATCGTCGATTCGAGTGCGACGATGGGATGATTGGCGGCGCGCGCTTCGGCAACTTCGGCGGAAAAGGCGAGGGGGGCGGTATCGGAGAGGGAGGCGGTCATGATGATCCTTCGTCAAAGGCGACATAGGCAGCGGCGGCGGCCTGGGCGCGCGCCAAAGCCTCGGGGCGGGGGGCGCCCAAGCTCTCGGCAAAGAGATGGGCGGCCATGAAGGTATCGCCAGCCCCGGTGATCCGCCGGGCCTGCACCGGTTGCGCGGCCTGTGTCAAGAGTTCCTGATCGCGGGCGCCGTCCGACGCATCGACGGCCCCATCCGTGACCAACGCGCGCGCGGCCCCCGCCAGAAGCAATCCACGTGCCGCCTCTGCGCTGCTGGCGAACTGCGTGTCGCACAGCCAGCCCGCCTCCTGGCGGTTGACATAGAGCGTCGCGCCGGGGTGGCGCATCAGCGGCAGCAAGCGCTCGGCCTTGCCGGGGCTGGCCGGGGCAAGCCGCAGATCGGCGCGCGCGAACTGGGGCGCGACGGCGATCCAGGACAGCAGGTCGGCGGTCAGGTTGCCGTCGATGGCGATCGGGCCGGACCAGGGCGCATCCGCGCTCCCCAGGCGCCCGTCACAGAGCGGCGCAAGGATGGCGTCACCTGCCGCCTCGAGCGAATGGGCGTCGGCGATTGCCGCGACCAGCCCGGTGCAGTCTTCGATCGCCATGTAACGGTCGGTTGGCAGGGTCCTGTCCCGGTGCACGAAACCGGTGTTCAGCCCAAGGGCCTGCGCGGCTGCCAGCAAGGCATCGCCTTCGGCGTCATGCCCGACACAGCTCAGGATGGCAGGCCGCATCCCGAACCGCGCCAGCGTCATCGCTATGTTCATGGCCACACCGCCCGGCAGGGTGATGATCCGTCCGGCCACATCGCCGCGCGTGCGCAGATCGGTGTCGGTTCGCCCGATGATATCCCACAGCACCGAGCCGATGCACAGAATGTCGACACCCCCGCTCATGCGACACGAAACCGGACAATCAGGGCCGTGTCCTCGGCATGGGCCGGATCGGCGGTTCGCGCGTCTGCGCCATAAATCGCCACCGGGTCCATCGCCAGGTCCGTAATCCGGCCTGACAGGGCGGCAAAGGCGGCGTCAAAGCCCTTTGCGTCCCAGATTGCCCGGTTGACCGACAGCACCATCAGCGCACCGGGCCGCGCCACCCCCAGCAGCCTGTCCAGTGCCTCGGGGCCGACATGGCCATGGGTGAAGGTGCCCGAACTGACGATCCCGGCATAGCGCGTAGCGATCGGCAGGGGGCGCGTCACATCGGCTTCGATCAGCGCGCGATAAAGCCCCTTGCGTCCGGCCTGGGCCAGCATAGCCGTCGAGAGATCGACCGCGTCGATCGTCGCCCCGATCCCCAGCCCTCGCAGGGCCGCGGCCAAGAGCCCGGTGCCTGCACCCACATCGAGGATATCGCCCTCGGCCATGGCCGCCGTGCGCTCGCGCGCATAGGTGGCGGCAACCTCGCAAGGCAGGCGATAGGCCATTGTCGCCGCGAAATCGGCATCATAGCTGCCGGCCCAATCGGCATAAAGGCGGCGGCAATCGTCAGGTCCATTCAGGGCATAGGCCCCAGAAAGATCGGGTTTTTCCATGATGCGATAGGGCCATGAGACGCGCCCGGAGTCCAGAGCCCCGGTGCCGCTTTTGGGGGTCAGGATTGCCGCCAGTGCAAAGCACCACGCTTGTGTGGAAAGGGCAGGTTGGTCGAAACGCGCGCGTCATATGCGGCTTGCGACAAGAAAAGCAGACCGTCGGCTTCGGTCGGGGTCTGAACGGCGCGCAATGCCTCCACGGTGATCTGCGCGGGGCCGGTATCCCACCATGCATAGGGCGTTTCAGTTGTCGCCAGCCGTGCGGCGATCCGCGCGGCCAACCGGGTGAACAGCGGCAAGCCGGGCAGGGCGGCCAGAAAGTTGTTGGCGATGGTGCCATACCCCTCTTCGATCACCAGAACCGCGCGTGCGCCCTCCAGCCACGGAGTCACCGGGGCGCGGGGGTATTCGTCGAGATCGGCAAACACCCCGCCTTCGGTGGCGATCAGCGCCACGCGGAACAGATCGGCGCGCGCCGCCGGCTGCGAGAGCCGCGCGAAGAGGGGGGCCAGATCGGGGGTGTTGCGCGTCAGCCAGTGCTGCGCGGTTTTCGCGTCATACACGGTTTGCGCCAGGTCGGGGTGCAGCGCGGCCCATCGGTGGATCCCGCGCGTAACCGGGGCCGAACGCGGCCCTTCCCAGTAATGCGCGAGGCGGCGGGGGATCGGCGACATATCAAGCGCCGCACGGAATGCCGGCGGGTTCAGGGCAAAGGCACGCGCGGCCAGGCCCGGCGAGCTGTCGGGCGCGCCGCCCGTGGTCAGCGCCTCGGCGGCGTCGCGGGTGATCAGGTCGCGCAGATCGTCGGCCGGTGGTGCGCCCAGTTGCGCGGTCTTGAGCGCGTGAAACCGTGCCAGATGCGCAAGAGAGTCGTCATAGGCCCCAAGCAGGAAAGTCGCGCGCGCGGCGTTCAGGATCAATCCCAGGCGCGTCGGGCCCAGCGCAAGGGCTGGCCCCAGCCCCTCAAGCGCCCCCTGCGCATCGCGCCGCTTGAGCGCGATCTCGGATCGCCACCAGGCATGATCGGCGCGCAAAGACCAGGCGGCGGGTTCGGGGCCCAGCGCGGCTTCGGCCTTGGCCGGGTCGCCGCTGCGCAGATGCAGGTCTGCGGCGCGAAACCGCAGCCGGGTCGCCGCGTCCGGGGGCAGCGCGGGGCCGCGTCGCAGGCAATCCAGCGCCGCCTCTGGGCAACCGATCCGCCCCAGAATCCACGCGGAAAGGGGGGCGGGGCAAATGTCAGACATCGCGTCGGATGCCAGGGCGTCCCAGTCTTCGATCATCTCGCGAAATCCGAACAGCGCCCCGCGCAGCGCCTCGTTGCGCGGATAGAGCCGCGCCGCGCGCCGCGCATGATCCAGCGCCGCCGTGTGGTCTGGACACGCCGAGTCCATCGCTTCAAGCCTTGCGCAGCGCAAATGCTGGACATGCTGGCGCGGCGACCAAAGCCAGGGCGTCGCCGGATCGATTTGTGCCGCCAGAAGTGCCCGCGCCCGCGCCGGATCCTCGCGGTCCAGCGCGATGCGGATGGTCTGGGCGATGACCTCGGGGTGATCAGCCCCGCATCGCGCGGAAAATCGCGCCAACAGAGCCTCGGCGCGGTCAAAGTCGCGTTCAAGGATCTGAACCTCGATCAGCCAGGCCCAGAATGTCGGTGCAGCCGGAAACCCGGCGCCTTCGATCTCGACGCGGCGGGCCAGGGGTGCGGCGCCGTCCCGGCGCCAGCATTGCAACAGCGACAGCCGCAGTCCCTCGGGTCCGGCGATCGGCTCGGGCGTGTCGTCGCACAGGATCGCCAGTTCCGCCCGCGCCACGCGATCCGCCTCAAAGCTGCCAGATCCGGGGTCCAGATCGGTCAGCGCGCGGCGTGCGCCCGTTGCGTCGCCACGTCCCCAGCGTGCCCAGGCCAGTGTCGCGTAACGGCGATTCTGCGCCATGATGCGCCGCTCCAGTGTATCGAGCATGGCATCGCTGGCGGGCGCTGCTTCGACCGCCAGAAGCGCGAGATCAATCGACCAGGGCCATGTGGCCAGCGCCGTCTCGATCACGGCATCAGTTGACACGCCATGTGAGCAAAGCGTTGCAAGCTGTTGCAAACACGCCTTGTAATCCGTTCCGCCTTCGATGCGTTTCATCAGGTCTTGCGCCGGGGCCGTCGGGTCTGGCAAGGGCCCCTGCCACAGGGCTTGCGCCAGTCGGGCCCGGTCAAAGGGGGACGGGGCCAAGCGCCTAATCCTTGAGCATCTGCGCGCCCTCGGCAAAGCGCATGCCAAGCTCGGACTCTGTCAGTTCGCGCGTGGCCCAGGTGAGGCCTTGCAGGAACATCAGCACCGAACGGTCCATGTCGAACGGCTCGCTGGCCCAGACACGGCCAGACATCAACTGGGTCATCCGCTTGCGCGCGTCGCCAGCGATCTCGGTCGGATCAAGACCGAAGGCGTCGAAGATGCGCGAAAGACTGTCGGTCCGATCAGTGTGGAAATCCTCGTAGTTCAGCAGAATCAGATCGGGATACTGCTTGCGCCAGGCCGCGGCATTGCGGAGATAGTCGCCGTGCTGGGTCAGGCGCGCATCCCGGCAGAACGCCTCGAACCGCTCGCCCAGGGTCAGCGGTTCCTTGTGATCCTTGCCATAGTGCCAGAGCATGTGCATGCGGATCGCCGAGACCGCGCGCACCATCGGGTCGCGCAGGATATAGACCACTTTCGCGGTCGGGTTCAGCGCCTTGCATTCCGCAATCTGGGTGTCAGACAAAAAAGCATACTCGGGCGTGAAATCCATTGTTACGCGGTTCGGCTCGGGTTCGGGCGGGGTCATCAGGGTGCGATACCACTCCACGCCGCGCTCGTGGTTCCAGTCCCAGAAATGCGCCTCCTTGCAGGTCGAGGTGAGGGGCTCGCTGTCGGGAAAGGCCCAGGTCCGGGGATGGCAGTTGAGCACCGAATGCAGCCAACTGGTCGATCCCTTCTGGCAACCGATGCAAAGAATGTCGGCGATGTTGTCGCGTGTGCTCATGCGATGCTCTCGATCATGCTCGGCCCTTCGGTAAAGCGCATGCCCAGCTCATGCGCGACAGCTTGGCGTTCGGCCCAGGTCAAGCCATGCAGATAGTGCAGGCAATCGGCGTCGAGCGGATAGGCCGGGGTCTTCCAGATGACCTCTTGCGCGCGGCTGGTCATCCGTTCGCGGTCCTGTGGGGAAATTCCGTCGCTGTCCAGCGCGCAATGAGCCAGAATCGCCTGCATCCCGGCCAGTGGATCGGCGCGCAAGTCCTCGAACGAGAGCACCAGAAGGTCCGGGTAGCGCCGCCGCCAACGGCGAATGTTGGCGACATAGGCGCCATGCTCTTGCAGCCGCGCATGTTTGCACCGGTCCAGGAATTGCTGGCCATACCGCAATGTGAGCTTGTCGGGCGCGGCGTTCTGACTGGCCCACACGGTATGCATGCGCAGCGCCGAGACCGCGCGTGCCAGTGGATCGCGCAGGATATAGACCACTTTTGCTGTCGGGTTCAGCCGATGACATTCGCCGATCTGGTCGTCATTCAGGAACGCGTAATCGGGCGTGAAGTCGAGGCTGTGGCGGCTGTCCTCCAGCGGACGCATCAGCACCCGATACCAATCCGCGCCGCGATGGTGGTTCCAGTCCCAATAATGCGCCTCTTTCGAAGTCGAGGTGACGGGGCCGAAATTGGGAAAGGCCCAGGTTTGCGGATGCGCGCTCATCACCCGATGCAGCCAGCTGGTCATGGACCGCTGCGCGCCGATGCACAGGATGTCGGTTGCCGAGGCGCGGGTCATGATGGTGCACCCTCTGTCAGATGTGCCAGGTCTTTTGGCAACGGCCAACGCGCCCGGTAGGCAGCGAGATGGGCTGCTAGCCGCTCAGGGTCGCTTAGCCGCAGCGCAGCCTCGATAGCCTTGCGGCGGCGGAACGGGTTGTCGCCCGCCGCGATCGCCGTTTCAAAACAGGCCAGCGCCAGATCGGGCACCTCCGCACGCAGACACAGATCCCCCAGCATCCGCAGCGCATACCCGGTGCTGCCGGCGCGGTCGTCGGCAAATCCGGGCGCGGCGATCCGGGCTTTCAGACCCGGTTCGATCATCCGGGCCAGCGCAATGCCCCGGCTCAGGTGGTTGAAGTCGAAGACCGGCACGATGGAGGCTGCCAGCTGCGCGCCATCCCGCGGCAAGCCGTCTGGGTCGCGCCTAAGTGCTGCTTCGAACCGGTGCCCGGTCATGTCGGCCACCTGCCAGGCGCGGAAGAACTCGTGATACAGAAACAGCGTCAGCGGGTTGCCGACGCGGGCCGCGCGGGGCCAGCCGCGTGTATCGCCCAGGGTGAAATCCTGTGCCAGAAGCGGATCATCGCGCAGCGCGGCGACGCGTGCCAGAAGCGCGGCGGCCGGGCGCTTTGCCTGTGGGTCGTGATCGATCAACAGGGCCGAAGGGGCATCGCGATGACCTGCCGCCGCATCGCCGCCGTCCAGCAGCGTCGCAATGCAACGAAACCGCGCGCGCTTGTGCCCGGGGGCGTCGAGACGCAGAAACAGGTCGATCCCGCGTTCACCCTGAATCGCAAAGTCGGTCGGATCGGATTCGAACATGCGCAGCGTGACCTCTCAGATGCGACTGACCACGAGGTCACGAAGGTGCAGCCGGAAATTGACCGCCTGACGCGGCAGAACGATGGACAGTTTCGGTGTCTCGGAACGAAGGAGTTGTGCTGCCGGGAAATCGCGGGTGATCTTGATCGACCCCCCGGGGGGGCAGGAATGGACGTGGACATCGTCGAAGGCGTGCGACTTGCGCCCCAACCGGTCGCGTAGCGCCAGCGACAAGCCGGTCTGAAACAGGTATCCCTCGGTCGCGCTGAGGATCGCTTCGCATCTGAGGCCGCCGCCGCGGTCGCCGAGACCGGCCAGCGACAGTTCCAGCGCCGCGAAATCAAGCGTGCGCGGCACCTGAAGAACCATCCGTTCCTGCGCCGGCGACGCATGCAGCAGCAAGCCCGGCTGATCTTCGGGCATCGAGATGGTCAACCGGTCCAGGAACGCGGTCTGCACGGCCAGCGCATAGCCGATGTCGGTCTCGCCGATGCGGTCCCAAAGCGACCAGACGCGCGCGGTATCCGGGGTGTCGATGTCCTGCATCGGCGCGGTCGCGCCAAGCCGCGCCTCGAACCCGTCGATTCGCGCGCGCAGGCTCATCGCCTCGCCGTTCAGCTTGTGCCAGAGCGCGCTGGTCTCGTCGTTCAGTTCCTTGATGATGGTTGCCGAGGCGGCGCGGATCAGATCCCCGGCGGTTTCCGTCGAGACCGCCTGCGACCCGGCGGCGCCGGGCGGTGAGGTGATCTCGATCTTGGCCAGATCCGAGAACAGACGCCAGTCATAGGACGGGTTGTCGAGCGTGTTCATCGCCACACTTTGCGCGGTGTCGCCGGTCCGGCGCACCCGGCGGTGATGAAACGCCAGCGGTTTGTCCAGAATCGCCAGTCGCCGGTTTTGCAGGAACCGCGTCATGAAGGCGCGATCCTCCATCACGTTGAAAGCGGGCGGAAACCCGCCGGCATCCAGCACGGCCTGCCGGTTCAGCATCCACTGAACGGGATAAAGATCGTGGCGATAGGTTGCGTATGCGATCGGATTGAGAAAAAAATCCGTACGCTTGAAGGCATGGGGCAGATCCTCGGTTCCCAGGATCTCGATCCGCTCAACGCCGTCTTCGGTGACAATGTCTTCGCGCACCGCCGTTACCAGCGCCGCGACCCCACCCAGATCAGGCGCCAGAGACCGGGTTGCATCG
>JAGRMK010000085.1:5880-7112 GCA_020441345.1 Paracoccaceae bacterium | reverse complement strand
GCGTCGATCACCGAAACTCCGAGGTAGTCGGGGCATTCCGTGCGTATCCCGATCTGCACGGAATGTGCGGCGTCCACGAACCCCTGTTTCACCGCCTTGTACATCATCGTGCCGTGGTCAATCCGGCTCAGGTCATCGTCGGCCCAAAGGTCGGAATGCGCATCGAACTGGATCACCCGCATCGGGCCATGGATTTCGGCATAGGCCTGCAAGATCGGCAGGGTGATATAATGGTCGCCGCCCAGCACCAGCGACCCGGCGCCTGCATCCAGAATGCGCCGGATGTGGGCATGCAACGCGGCGGGGAAGTCGGACACCTTGGCGTAATCGAAGGCCACATCGCCGTAATCGATGACGGCCAGTTCGCTCAGCGGGTCGAATCCCCAGCCATAGGGCGGGTCGTAGGGTTGCAGGGTCGAGGCTTCGCGGATCGCGCGCGGGCCAAAGCGGGTGCCGGTGCGATGCGTCACCGACTGGTCGAAGGGCACGCCGGTCACCGCCAGATCGACGCCGGTCAGATCCTTGGTATAGCTGCGGCGCAGAAAGCTGACTGCGCCGCCAAACGCATTTTCATAGGCCAGCCCTCGGTATTCGGTCCGGGTAAAGGCCGTGTCGATCTGGGTCTTCGCATCTTCAAGGGCCATGACGTGCTCCAAAAAACCGGGATCCCTGGTTTTGATCGGATTTGTTTCCTGGGCGCAAGCTGCGTCATTGCGCGGCGGATTGCCTGTGTTTCAGCATGTAGCTTGCTGTGATCGGGCGTGGCCTTGCAATGCATGGGCGCTCAGATAAAACGGGCGGGCATTACAACAGGACTGATTTATGCCCGTATCAATTGTCATTCTCGCTGCCGGAATGGGGTCGCGGATGAACTCCGAACGTCCCAAGGTGCTGCACCCTCTAGCCGGTGCGCCATTACTGGCCCATGCCATGCGCGCCGGGGCGGCGCTGGCGCCCGATCGCGTGGTTGTCGTGACCGGTCACGGCGCCGAAGCGGTGGCCAGGGCGGCGCGTGCCGAAGATCCCGAAACCCGTATCGTTCACCAGACCGAGCAAAAAGGCACGGCGCATGCCGTTGATCAGGCGCGCGCGGCGCTGGCCGGGTTCACCGGGGACGTTGTGGTTCTCTATGGAGACACGCCCTTTGTGCGGCCCGAGACCCTTGAGGCGATGCGCGAGGCGCGGAGCCGGAGCGCCGTCGTTGTGCTGGGCTTCGAGGCGGCCGATCCGGG
>JAGRMK010000085.1:4834-5708 GCA_020441345.1 Paracoccaceae bacterium | reverse complement strand
GAATATTACTTAACCGATATTGTTGGCATTGCCAGACACAAGGGGCTGGAGGTTGGCGTGGTGCGCTGCGACGAGGCCGAGACACTGGGTATCAACACCCGCTCAGAGCTGGCCGCCGCCGAAGCCATGTTTCAGGCCCGCGCCCGCGCCGAGGCCTTCGAGAACGGCGTCACGCTGATCGCGCCCGAGACGATTCATTTCGCGCTGGACACCGTGATCGGACGCGATGCGGCGGTTGGCCCGAACGTGGTCTTTGGCCCCGGCGTAACCATCGAATCCGAGGCCACGATCCGCGCCTTTTGCCATCTTGAGGGATGCCATGTCAGCCGCGGTGCCACTGTCGGGCCCTTTGCCCGCCTGCGCCCCGGCGCCGAGCTGGCCGAGGATGTGCATGTCGGCAATTTCGTCGAGATCAAGAACGCGATCCTCGACGAAGGTGCCAAGGTCAATCACCTGTCCTATATCGGCGACGCCGATATCGGCGAAATGACCAATATTGGCGCGGGCACCATCACCTGCAATTACGATGGCGTGTTCAAGCATCGCACCGTGATCGGCAAGCGGGCCTTCATCGGGTCGGATACGATGCTGGTCGCCCCGGTACGGATCGGCGACGACGCGATGACGGGATCGGGGTCGGTGATCACCCGGGACGTGCCCGACGGTGCGCTGGCGTTGGAACGGGCCGAGCAGGTGACGAAAGCGGGATTGGCAAAGCGGTTGATGGAGCGCTTGCGCGCGCTCAAGGCTAAGCAAGGCAAGGGAGTCTGACCATGTGTGGTATCGTCGGTGTTCTGGGTACTCATCAGGTCGCACCCCTGATTCTCGAAGCTCTGAAGCGGTTGGAATATCGCGGCTATGACAGCGCCGGGAT
>JAGRMK010000085.1:0-4726 GCA_020441345.1 Paracoccaceae bacterium | reverse complement strand
ACCCGCTGGGCGACGCATGGCGCGCCGACCGTTACCAATGCGCATCCGCATCAGTCGGGCGGTGTGGCCGTGGTGCACAACGGCATCATCGAGAATTTCCGCGCCTTGCGCGAGGATCTAGCCGCGCAGGGGCTGGCCTTTGAGAGCGAGACCGACACCGAGACCATCGCGCTTCTGACGCGGCATCACCTGGATAGCGGCATGACGCCGGTCGAGGCCGTTGCCGCCACGCTCAAACGGCTTGACGGGGCCTTTGCACTGGCGTTCCTGTTCGACGGTCACGACGATCTGATGATCGGGGCCCGCAAGGGCTCGCCGCTGGCGGTCGGGCATGGCAAGGGCGAGATGTATCTGGGCTCCGACGCGATCGCGCTGGCGCCGATGACCGACCAGGTGACTTATCTCGAAGAGGGCGACTGGGTGGTCCTGACCCGTGCCGGGGCGCAGATCTATGACGCGCAAGGGCGGCTGGCGAACCGTCCGACCACCCGCATCCGACTGGACCAGGCGCGGGTCGACAAGGCCGGGCACAAGCATTTCATGGCCAAGGAAATCGCCGAACAGCCGTCAGTTCTGGCGGCTTCACTGGGGTTCCATACGGCGAATGGCCAGACCAGCCTGGCGCTGCCCGAGGGCGTGGATTTCAGCACCTGCGATCGCGTGACGATGGTTGCCTGTGGCACCGGGCATTATGCAACCCAGGTCGCGAAATACTGGTTCGAGCAATTGGCAGGGGTTCCGGTCGAGACCGATATCGCGTCGGAGTACCGGTATCGGCAACCCGTTCTCAGCGACAAGGCGGTCGGCATCTTTGTCAGCCAGTCGGGCGAGACCGCCGACACGTTGGCAGCCTTGCGTCATGTCACCGGAAAGGTCGCCAGGACGATCGGGGTGATCAACGTCCCGACCTCGTCGATCGCGCGCGAAACCGATGTCGCGCTGTCGATCCATGCCGGGCCGGAAATCAGCGTCGCCTCGACCAAGGGGTTCACCGCGCAATTGCTGGTGCTGTTGCTTCTGGCGCTCAAGGCGGGACTGGATCGCGGGCGGTTGACCGAGGCGCAGGTCTCGGCGCATCTGGAGACGCTGCGTGGTTTGCCGGCGTTGATGGCGCAGGCTCTGGACCACGAGCCGGAAGTCGAGGCGCTGGCGGTCCGGCTGGCCGAGTCCCGCGATGCGCTGTTTCTGGGGCGTGGCGTCATGTATCCGCTGGCGCTGGAGGCCGCGCTCAAGCTGAAGGAACTCAGCTACATGCACGCCGAAGGCTATGCCTCGGGTGAGTTGAAGCACGGGCCGATCGCGTTGATCGACAAGAACATGCCGGTCATCGTGCTGGCACCGCATGATGCGCTCTATGACAAGACGGTGTCGAACATGCAGGAGGTCATGGCTCGGCAGGGGCAGGTTATCCTGATCTCGGACCGCGCGGGGCTGGAGGAAGCGGGCGATGTCTGGGCGAGGCTGGTGATGCCGAATGTGCCCGACCTGCTGGCGCCGATGGTCTATGCGGTGCCCGCGCAGCTCTTGTCCTATCACACCGCGCTGGCGCGCGGCACCGATGTGGACCAGCCGCGGAACCTTGCAAAATCCGTGACCGTCGAGTGACATGGCCAAGCAGTTCACCGCGCTTGACGCGGATCACACCGGGCTGATCGCCGCGCAACAGATGTTCTTTGTTGCGACGGCGGCGCCCGACGGGCGTGTGAACCTGTCGCCAAAGGGCATGGACAGCCTGCGGGTGTTGGGGCCGAACCGGCTGATCTGGTTGAACCTGACCGGGTCGGGCAATGAAACCGCCGGGCATCTGCGCCTCGATCCGCGCATGACGATGATGTGGTGCAGCTTTGGCACACGCCCGGTGATCTTGCGGGCCTATGGCACGGCGCGCGCGGTTCATCCACGCGATGCCGATTGGTCCGACCTGATTGCCCGGTTCGGCCCTTCGCCCGGGGCGCGCCAGATTTATGACCTGAACATAGATCTGGTGCAGACCTCTTGCGGCTTTGCAGTGCCCCGTTTCGAACATCTGGGCCCGCGCGAGACCCTCAGGCAATGGGCTGAGACCCAGGGCGAAGGGGGCGTTGAACGCTATTGGCAAGAGCGCAATCAACGCACGATCGATGGCTTTCCAACCGGGATCCTGGGCGATGAGTGACATTCAGACCGCCGACGCCCTGGTCGCCTTGCAGGCGCTGGCCGACCCCGACCGTGCCGCCGAGATGGCGCGGTATCACAAGATCGACCGACCCTATCTGGGCCTGGCCAACCCGCAGGTCGATGACCTGGTGCGCGACTGGCGTGCGGCCTGCACGCTGGAGGGGCGTCTCGCGCTGGCCTCGGGCCTGTGGGACAGCGGCATCCACGAGGCGATGATCGGGGCCGCGAAACTGTTGACGCAAGCCCGCATCCGCCCCGATGACGCGGCGGTCTGGGCGTTGATCGCGGGCTGGGCCGACGGATTCGAGGGCTGGGCCGTCGCCGATCACGCCTGCTCGGCGGGCGGGCGTCGGCTGATTGCCGACCCGACTCGGCTGGATCAGGTCGAGATCTGGACCACCCACCCCAACATGTGGACCCGCCGCGCGGCGCTGGTGATGACCCTGCCCTGGGCGCGGCTGCCGAACCCAAAGCCGCAAGAAACCGAGGTCCGGCATCGCATCCTGGGCTGGGCCGTTGGCTATGCCGAAGATCGCGACTGGTTCATCCAGAAGGCGATTGGCTGGTGGCTGCGCGACCTGTCGCGGCACGCGCCCGAACTGACCCGCACCTGGATCGCGGAGCATGGTGAGCGCCTGAAGCCCTTTGCCCGGCGCGAGGCAATGCGGCATCTCGCGGCGTAAAGAGCCGTCAGCGGGCAGCAAGCAATACCGGAAAAATCGGCCGAATTCCGGGCGAAAGAGCCGGAATTTGCCGTTTGGAGCGGTCAAAATCCGGTTTCACAAAAAAACCTGCAACTGTGTGCGCTAACGTTCCGGCCGTGCCATTGCCGCGACAGATTTGCCCGCGTATCCGTTCTACAAGCCGTCAATCAGAAGGGACACGCCATGCGCGCCACCAAGACCGTTCAGAGACTCCTCGCCAATTACGAGGGTGAAACCCCCGGCGTCAAAGCCAACCTCTGCCGGATGCTGATGAATGGCAAGCTGGGCGGCACCGGCAAGATGATCATCCTGCCGGTCGATCAGGGGTTCGAACACGGCCCCGCCCGCAGCTTTGCCCCGAATCCGGCCGGCTATGACCCGCATTATCACTACCAACTGGCGATCGACGCCGGCCTGAACGCCTACGCCGCTCCTCTTGGATCGCTCGAAGCCGGGGCCGATACCTTTGCCGGGCAGATCCCGACGATCCTGAAGGTCAACAGCGCCAATTCGCTGATGTCGGATGGCGCCGGCAAGAACCAGGCCGTGACGGCCTCGGTTGATGATGCGCTGCGGATCGGGGCTTCGGCCATCGGGTTCACGATCTACCCGGGCTCGGACATGGCGCTGGACATGTTCGAAGAGATCGTCGAGATGCGCAAGGAAGCCGCCGCCAAGGGCGTGGCGACCGTGATCTGGTCCTATCCGCGCGGCGAGGCGGTGACCAAGGACGGCGAGACGGCGATCGACGTGGCGGCCTATGCGGCACATATCGCGGCGCTGCTGGGCGCGCATATCATCAAGATCAAGCTGTCGACCGACCACCTGATGTTGCCCGAGGCCAAGAAGGTCTACGAGAAAGAAAAGATCGACATCGCGACCCAGGCCGCCCGCGTGCGGCACTGCGTTCAATCGTCGTTCAACGGGCGCCGGATCATCGTTTTCTCGGGCGGTGCAGCCAAGGGGGCCGATGCGGTCTATGACGACGCCCGCGCGATCCGCGACGGTGGCGGCAACGGGTCGATCATCGGCCGCAACAGCTTCCAGCGGTCGCGGGAAGACGCCCTGGCGATGCTGGCCAAGCTGGTCGACATCTATCGCGGCAAGGCCTGAGGGGTTGACCGGGGAGGGGGCTCTGCCCCCGCGCCTGCGGCGCCCCCCGGGATATTTTCAGACAGATGAGAAGGGGAAGGGCCGCGAGAGATGGCGCGAGCCCTTCAATCCGAAGCGGCGGGGCCAGTCGGCGGCCTTGGTGATGCCGATCCGGGGGCCGATCACGAGGTCGGGCGTGGTCCCCGGTTTCAGGGCGAAATCGGGCGGTCCAAAGGGCCGCCCGTTGTCCATTCCGGTTATATCCAACGCCTGGGCCAGCATCCCGGGCCCCTTGGCCAGCGGTTTGCCGCGGCCGCGCCGGGCGGTCATGGCGTCGATCCCGCTGAGCGGCTCCAGCGCCCGGATCAGCACAGCGTGACCGGGGGCGGCAACGACATTCAGGCACCAGTGCATCCCATAGATCCGGTAGACATAGGCGTGCCCCGCCGGGCCGAACATGGCGGCGTTTCGCCTGGTGGGGCCGGGGAAGGAATGCGAGGCGGGATCGTCGGGGGTATAGGCCTCGGTCTCTGTGATGAGGCCCGAACAGCCCCTGACGGTGAGGGTGGCGCCGATCAGGGCAGGGGCGAGGTCGGTGGCGGGGCGGTTGAAGATCATTGCACGAGGGCAACGATCTCGCGCCGATGGGGGCGGGCGCGGTGTTCGACAAGGTAGATGCCTTGCCAGGTGCCCAAGACCAGGCGGCCGCCCAGCACCGGGATTTGCAGCGACGTGGGCAGATGCGCGGCCTTGATATGGGCGGGCATGTCGTC
>JAGRMK010000084.1:1999-4313 GCA_020441345.1 Paracoccaceae bacterium | reverse complement strand
GGATCAGCGCCTGGATCAGGTTCAGACGGCTGTGCGAGTTCAGATGCAGGTCAAAGACATCCGGCGTCGAGGTGCGAAACGTCGAGGTGAACAGCGTCATACCGCGAGTTTTCGCCTCGGGGCGCGGGGTCTTGAATTCGGCGACGATTACGACGGTCGGGCCGGAGACGATGAATCGCGGATCCTGGTTGGGCGTCGATTTTACCCCACGTGTCACCATCAGGCGGATATGCGCGCCATCCTGCATGGCGTTTGCGTCCAGCACCGCCTGCACCGCCGCCCGGATCCCCTCGCGCCCCTGCGGGATCTCCAGCGCGATCGAACCCGCGCCCTCGAACAGCCGATCGAGATGGGCCTCGAATTGCAGGATCCGGCCGCGCACCAGCCTGAGCCCTTCCCACACGCCATCGCCAAAACCAAAGCCTGCGTCGAACACCGACACCATCGCCTGATGACGCGGCACCAGATTGCCGTTGACCGAGACCAGAACGGCCTCATTGCGCGGATCGGGCAGATACCCCTGCGCGGCGGTTTGTGTGGTCATGGCAGCCCCCCCTTTTCGCACCGATTGGCACGGCGCGGGGGGCAAGAGTCAAGCCGCGATCACCCCAGCGCGTAGCCTGCGCCGCGCACCGTGCGAATCGGGTCGGGCGCCCCCGCAACGCCGATCGCCTTGCGCAGCCGACCGATATGCACGTCCACGGTGCGCGTATCGACATAGATGTCGCGCCCCCAGACCCGGTCTAGCAACGCCTCGCGGGTCCAGACTTTGCCCTGCCGTTCCATCAGCGCCGACAGCAGCCGGAATTCCGTCGGCCCGAGGTGTATCGCCTGCCCCGCGCGGCTGACCCGGTGGGTTTCGGGGTCGAGCCGCAGGTCGCCGACCTCCAACACCTGCCCTGCCTGCACCGGACGCACCCGGCGCAAATTGGCCCGCACCCGCGCCAACAGCTCCGTCACCGAATAGGGCTTGGTGATGTAGTCGTCGGCCCCGGTTTCCAGCCCCCGCACCCGGTCGCTTTCATCCGAGCGCGCCGAGACCATGATGATCGCCGCGTCCGATCCGCCCTTTTGCGTCTTGATCCGACGGCAGACCTCGATCCCCGAGACATGCGGCAGCATCCAGTCAAGCAAGATCACATCCGGCGCATCCTCGGCGATCTTGAGCAAGGCTTCTTCGCCATCTTCCGCCAGCGCGACCCGGAATCCCGAAGCCTCGAGGTTATAGGACAAAAGCGCGCGTTGCGCGGGTTCGTCATCGACCACCAGAACAAGGGGGGTATCTGTGCGGCTCATGTCGCGGTCACTCCGGCGTCATGTCGATCGAGGCGGTCGAGGCGCCCTTGACCCGATCGCCCGGACGCACGCCGGTCGCCAGAAAGATCACGTGTTCGGACGAGCCGGTCACCAGATCGCCCATCCTTTCGACATTCTTGGCGATGAAGGTGTAATGCAGGCAGGCCGAAATATTGCGCGGATCTTCCATCATATGCGTGATGAATTCGCGAAACAGGGCGTTGGTCATGTGATCGACCTCGATGTCGCGGCTGATCACATCCTCGGCCAGGGTCACATCGAGCCGAGCGAAGCTGTCGAGCATGTCCTTGAGCATCTGCGCGACCTGCCGCGCCTGACGCCGGATCGCCGCGCCGGCCCCTTCGATCTGTGGCCCCGAAGCCAGCACCGAAACCCGTTTGGCCATGTTCTTTGCGTAATCGCCCAGCCGTTCCAGGTCGGCGGCGATCTTCATTACCGCGATCACCGAGCGCAGATCGCCCGCCTGCGGCTGGCGCAAGGCCAGAAGCCGCACGACTTGCTGGTCGATCTCGTCTTCCAGCGCATCGATCGCGCGATCCCCCTCGATCACCTGCTGCGCCAGATCCTCGTCGCGGCTGTCCAGCGCGCGGGCGGCCAGGGCGATGGCTTCCTCGACATGACCGCCCATCGACAGGATCGCTTCGCGAATCCGCTCGAGGTCGTCGTCAAAGGCGTGGTCGATATGCAGGCGGTCGGTCATGCGATCTCTCGGTTGCTTGGCCGCCAGTCTGGCGGCTTTGTGTGACGATATGGTGACGATATCACCGGATGGGCAGGACAACGGCAAAGCAACTGCCCTCGCCCCGCGTCGAGGTAACGGTCAGCCGGCCCCGGTGCCGGTTGATGATATGCTTGACGATCGCCAACCCCAGCCCGGTTCCGCCCATCGCCCGCGACCGGTGGCCATCGACGCGGTAGAAGCGTTCGGTCAGGCGCGGCACGTGGATCGCGTCAATCCCGTCGCCATGGTCGCGCACCGTGACCCGCAGCGCCGGCG
>JAGRMK010000084.1:0-1838 GCA_020441345.1 Paracoccaceae bacterium | reverse complement strand
AAACGCAACCTCCAGCCCCGCCGCCTCGATCTGCGGACGCAGCGCCGCCAGCGTGCTTTTCAACACATCCGTCAGCGATACCGGGTCGCGCGGGCGCACCCGCTCGTCGGCCTCGACCCGTGACAGCGACAAGAGATCGCTGACCAGACGGCTCATCCGGTTCGCCTCGCGGTCCATGATGTCAAGGAACTGTGCCCGCGCACGCGGATCGTCGCGCGCCGCCCCTTTCAGCGTTTCGATGAACCCTGACAAGACCGTCAGCGGCGAGCGCATTTCATGACTGACATTCGCCACGAAATCGCGGCGTTGCTGCTCGGCATCCTCGATCTGGCTGATGTCGCGCAGGGTGATCAGCAAGGCCGGCATGCCGACCCCCTCGGGCAACGGTGCGATGCGCACCTGCAACACGGTCTCGCGCAGGCCCGAGGCCAGGATCATCCGTGCCTCGACGGCCTCGGCCTGGCGCGGTCGGGACGCCAGTGCGGCGAAGCCCCGCTCGAGTGCGGCCACGACCTCGGGCTGGCGGATATGCGACAGCACCAAGGCCCCGTTCAGGGGCACGGAAAACAACTCGCGCGCGGCGCTGTTGGCGGTCACGATCCGCCGGTCGGCTGCCACCAGCAAGGCCGGGTCGGGCATCGCCTCGATCAGCGGTGCACAGCGGAGCAGGTCGTCGGGCATGGGCGGGTGCATCGCGGCAAAGGGTCCAGGTCGGTTCTACGTCTCTCGCAGGCCAGTGTAACAGCTTCATGACACAAGGTCACAGCGCGCTACAGCCCGGGCAGATCCAGCACCAGCGCCGCGTGATCGCTGGCATGGGGGCGGTGATTGCCGACCTCGGGAAGACGCGGCTGGACGCCCCCGGCCTCGCGCCCCATGCCGACCCGGATCGCACGTGGCACCGCCTGGGGCCAACGCGCGGCCAGCGCAGGCGAGGCCAACATCGCGTCGGGGCAACCGCGCGCGCCCTCGGCGTGCCACCAGGTCCAGCGCTCGCCCTCGGGCATGCGCTCGGTCAGATCGACCCCGAATGATCCGATCAGCGGTGCCACCGCGCGGTCGGTATCGGCCAATGGATCGTTCAGATCCCCGGCCACCAGCCACAGCGCCCGCGCCGGATCGGTGAAACGCCGCGCGATCAGGTGACGCACCGCCAGCGCCTCGGCGCGGCGCCGCGCCCAGGCCTCGGCCCGGTCTGGCCAGGGCGCCTTGAAATGCACGGTAAACAGGGTCAGCACCCCCAGATCGACCATCAGGCAATCACGGCAGAACACCGGGCGCCCCGGTCGCATGCCGGGTGCGTCCGCCAAACCCAAGTCACCGGGCAACAGGCGCGCATGACCAGTCGCCGCGAAGGGCCGGCGCGCCATCACCGCCACATCACGCCCGGCTCCGTCATTCCCCGGCAGACAGGCTCGCCAGGGCCAGGGCGCAACCCCGGTCGCACGCAGCAGGTGATCGTGAAAATAGTCCAGCGCGGCGCGATCGAAAACCTCTTGCAAGGCGCAAAGATCGGCATCCGCCAGGGCCAGCACATCCGCCGTCAACCGCCGGTCGGCATAGTCCAGTGCCGGCTCCGCGCCCTCGCCGCCGCCCTCCTCGTCGAGATCGCGCGCACCATCCAGCCGGTTGCGGCCGCCCCGGCGGCGCAAACGCAGGTTCTGCATGTTGAAGGTCAGAACCCGCACGCTCCCTCATCCCTTGAATTTCGCCGCCAGCGCCCGCAGGCCATTGGCCAGCACCAGCACATCGATGCCCACCGCGACGAAATTGGCGCCGACATCCAGCCAGTGCCGCGCGCCGGCTTCCTCGGTGGCAAGGATCCCCGCGGCCTTGCC
>JAGRMK010000083.1:5627-6128 GCA_020441345.1 Paracoccaceae bacterium | reverse complement strand
CGGACCTGTTTGCGTTCGGTGGCATCCTGCCAGGACGGCATGCCGGTTTCCAGAGCGAAGTCACCGCGGCGCCAGCATGATCCACACGCCCCGTGGCCCCTTCATCTTGCCAAAAATACTCACCTTTTTCCGGTGCCAGGCGTCAAGGCCGAAATGTCAGGTGATCACATCCGGTGCGGCCCGCCCGGTGCGCGTCGCGATCCCCGCCAGCGTTTCGATCGCTGCGATCACCGGGGCCAGCGCGGCTTGCGGGTCTTGCCCGAAATCGGCCGCGTCGAAGCGCTCCATATAGACCCGCAGCGTCGCGCCCTCGGTGCCGGTGCCCGACAGGCGCAGCACCACCCGCGCGCCGCCGTCGAACCCGATCTGGATGCCCTGCGCGGTGGCGACCGAGCCATCCACCGGGTCGGTATAGGCGAAATCCTCGGCGCTGGTGACGGTCAGCGCGCCCGCCGAGGTGTCCGGCAGGCCTGGCAGGGCCGCGCGCAGGTCGGCCATCAG
>JAGRMK010000083.1:643-5517 GCA_020441345.1 Paracoccaceae bacterium | reverse complement strand
GATTGCCGTTTAACCGCCAGGATGTTGAGCCACAGCAGCACCGCCCAGAGCCCGTCTTTCTCGCGCACATGATCCGACCCGGTGCCCGCCGATTCCTCGCCACAGAGCGTGGCCAGACCCGCATCCAGCAGCGTACCAAAGAACTTCCAGCCGGTCGGCGTGGCGTAGCACGGCATGCCGCGCGCCGCTGCGACCCGGTCCACCGCGCAAGAGGTCGGCATCGACCGTGCGACGCCCTTGAGGCCTTGTGCATAACCCGGCGCGAGATGCGCGTTGGCGGCCAGCACCGCCAGACTGTCCGAGGGGGTGACGTAGCAGTTGCGGCCGACGATCATGTTGCGATCTCCGTCTCCATCCGAGGCCGCGCCGAAATCGGGCGCATCGGCGCCGTGCATCCGGTCCATCAGAACCTTGGCCCAGACCGGGTTCGGGTCGGGGTGGCCTCCGCCGAAATCCGGCGAGGGGATCGCGTTGATCACGCTGCCGGGCGCCGCACCCAGTCGCCGTTCCAGGATCTCGACCGCATAAGGGCCGGTGACGGCGTGCATCGCGTCGAAACACAGCGTGAATCCAGATCCCAGCAGCGACCGGATCGCGGCGAAATCGAACAGGGTTTCCATCAGCGCCGCGTAATCCGTCACCGGGTCGACAATTTCGACCGCCATGCCGCCCAGCGCTGTTTCTCCCAGCGCCGACAGGTCGATGTCGGGGGTGTCCAGCGTCAGATAATGGTCAAGCGAGCGGGTCGCGGCCAGGATCGCATCGGTCACGCCCTCGGTTGCCGGGCCGCCGTTGCTCATGTTGTACTTGATGCCGAAATCCTCGTCCGGGCCACCGGGATTGTGGCTGGCCGACAAGATCACGCCGCCATCCGCGCCGCGCACCCGGATCAGGTTCGAGGCGGCGGGTGTCGACAGCACCCCGTTCTGACCGACGATCACCCGCGCCGCCCCCGAGGCGGCCGCCATCCGCAGGATGGTCTGGATCGCGCGGTCGTTGAAATAGCGCCCGTCGCCGCCCACCACCAGCGTGCGTCCGGCAACCCCGCCGATCCCGTTCCAGATGCTCTGGACGAAATTCTCCAGGTAGCCTGGCTCCATGAAGACGCGGGTTTTCTTGCGCAGCCCCGAGGTGCCGGGTTTCTGGCCATCGATCGGCTGGGTCGCAATACGCTCTGGGGTCATCGTGTCATCCGTTTCTACCGGCTTCGGTCATGATCCGGGCGGTGTCACCCAGGGTTTGGGCGGAAATGAGGCCGGACAGGGGAATTGGCAGGCGGCGGCACCAGTTCGGATGCTCATAGACCGTGCCCGGAAGATTGGCCTGTTCGACGGTGCCCGCCAGATCCTCGCCCTGCACGGCAACCAGGGTGGAGGCGCTGCGCGCCAGGAACCTGTGCATCGCCGCCATGTCGGTGCCGCCGGTCATGGCGTCGAAACCGGCGACCTCTGTGGCACGGTCGGCGCGGGCGCGGGCTTCGTCGGCGACCTCGCCCAGTTGCGCGCGCCAGTCGATGTCGCGCCCCCGGCGCCAACCCGCCCAGGTCGGCAGGTCATGCGTCGCCCAACTGGCCAGCGCGGTCGGGGTATAGGCCTCGGGTGGCAGGAAATCACCCGTGCCCTCCCAGTCGCGTTCGAACATCGCGACCCGGCAGCCCAGCACGCCCGAGGCCTCCAGCGCGTCGCGCAGCCCCTCGGGGATGGTGCCCAGATCCTCGCCGATGATCGTAGCCCCGGCGCGGCTGGCCTCTATACGCAGCACCGCCAGCAACTCGTCGCGTGGCATGGTCACGTAAAGTCCCGGCAGGTGATCGGGAAGCCAGAAGCTGCGTTCCAGCCCTAGGATGTGATCGATGCGCAAGAGGCCGCAGAACTTGAGTTGTTGGCGCAGCGTCTGGGCAAAAGCGGTGTATCCCGTGGCGCGCAGCATGTCGGGGCGCATCGGTGCCAGGCCCCAGCGTTGACCGGAAGGCCCCAGCAGATCGGGCGGCGCGCCCAGGCTGACGCCTTGGGCGAACAAGCCGCGCTCGGCCCAGGTTTCGGCGCCCGAGGGATGCGTGCCGACCGCGATATCCAGATAGAGCCCAAAGGCCATGCCGGCATCGCGCGCGCGGTGCTGGGCGTTGGCCAGCTGGGTTTCGGCCATCCATTGCGCCCAGGCATGGAACCGCAGCCGTTTCGAGCGTTCGCGCGCGAAGCTCTGAACCTGCGGGCTGGACGGGTCCTGGTATTCGGCGGGCCAGGCCATCCAGTAGCCGCCGAAGACCTCGCTCAACGCCTGATGGGTGACGAACTGCTCGAGCGCCGTGCCGCCCGCGCCGCGCCAGATCTCGAATTCCGGATCGCCCGTGAACTTTGCAAAAGCCTCTTCCAGCGCGGCGCGCTGGGCGCGGATGGTGGGCGTATAGTCGATCAGATCACCGGTTTCGGGCAGGGGGTGCCCGGTGGCGACATGCAACGTGTTCAGCCGCCGCCGATGCGAGGGCGCATAGGGGCTGTAATTGCCCGGATCGGCCGGAAAGCCCGCGTGGATCGGATTGATCCCCAAAAACGCGGCCCCCGAGGGCGCGACGCCTTCGACCAGATCGCCAAGCTGGGCATAGGTTCCCATGCCCGACCGCGCGCCCTCCCACAAGGAAAACAGCGGCAGGGTCAGGCCCCAGCGTCGGGGCGGGACGTGCAGCCGGTCGGGCGCGGCCAGCAGATGCACGGTCCAGCCATTGTGCAGGATGCGGTGATAGCCGGCGGGCAAGGGTGGCAGGGGGCCTTCACCTTGCATTTCCTCGCCGGATTCGGTGGTCAGCAGCCAGGGACCCGGCCCCCAGTCGCGCGGTTGCCCGGCGGTAATCGCCAGGCTGGTCGATTGGCGCAGGGCGCCGGGCAGGGCGGTGTCGCCGTTGCCATGGCCCAGCGCCGCCAGCACCGCGCGGCGGCTTTCCTCGGGGGCTTCCTGCAAGCGGCCGGCGCCGTCGCGGTACACCCAGGTCAGGCCCGCGCGGCGGCAGAGATCGTCCAGCTCGCTCATTGATCGTCTTCCAGCACCAGGGCCGAGACCGAATGCGCGGGCACCACCAGCGTGCCAAAGCCCATGCGCTCGTTCGGGGCGTCGGGGGCATAGGTGTTGATGCGGCGTGACCAGACCTTGCCATCGGGGGCCGGGGGCAGGGTGATCTCTTGCACGCCGCCGGCGTTGAACACCAGGAACAGCGCGTATTCCAGGTCTGCATAGGCGGGGGTGCCGCTGGCGGTGCGCATTTCGACGCAGACAAAACTCAGCGCCGGGTTTTCCCAATCGGCGGCGGTCATGCGGCGCCCCTCGGGGTGCCACCAGAGCACATCGGCCTTGCCGTCGGATGTGCGCGCCTTGGAATGCAGGAACAGCTTTTGCCGCAGGATCGGGTGGTTCTTGCGGAACGCGATCAGGCGGCGGGTGAAGGCCAGCATGTCGGTATCGATCTGGGCCCAGTTCAGCCAGGAAATCTCGCTGTCCTGGCAATAGGCGTTGTTGTTACCCTGCTGGGTGTGGCCGATCTCGTCTCCCGCCAGCATCATCGGCGTGCCCTGGCTCAGCATCAGCGTCGCCATCAGATTGCGGCGCCTGAGGCTGCGCATTTCGTTGACCTGCACGTCGTCGGTCGCCCCGTCGATGCCCATGTTGTCCGAATAATTCTCGGAATGCCCGTCGCGATTGCCCTCGCCATTGGCGATGTTGTTCTTTTGCGCGTAGCTGACCATGTCCATCAGGTTGAACCCGTCGTGGGCGCTGATGAAATTGATCGAACTGGTCGCACCGCGGCCGGAATGGTCGAACTGGATTGCCGAACCGGTAATCCGCGCCGCGAGTTCCGGCGCCGGGCGGTGGTCGCGGCGCCAGAAGCGGCGCACGCCGTCACGGTACTTGTCGTTCCATTCCATGAACGGATGCGGAAAGGCACCCAGTTGATACCCGCCCGGGCCAATGTCCCAGGGTTCGGCGATCAGCTTCACGCGGTTCAGCACGGGGTCTTGCCGGATCGCGGAAAAGAACGCGGAATTCGACTGGAAGCCCTCATCGTCGCGGGCCAGCGTCGAGGCAAGGTCGAAACGGAACCCGTCGACATGCATCACCTCGACCCAATACCGCAAGCTGTCCATCACCATCCGCAGCACCATCGGGTGATCCAGGTTCAGCGTGTTGCCGCAGCCGGTGTCGTTGATGTAGTGGCGCGGATAGGGCGCGAGGCGGTAATAGCTCTTGTTGTCGATGCCCCGAAAGCTCAGCGTCGGGCCCAGTTCGGACCCTTCGCAGGTGTGGTTGTAGACCACGTCCAGAATGACCTCGATCCCGGCGGCGTGCAACCGCGCGACCATGTGCTGAAACTCGTTGATTTGTCCCTGGGCCAGATAGCGCGGCTCGGGCGCGAAAAAGCCCAGCGTCTGATAACCCCAGTAATTCGTCAGCTTCTTTTCGATCAGCCAGCGGTCGTTGAGGAACGATTGCACCGGCAACAGTTCGATCGCGGTGATCCCCAGATCGACCAGATGGTCGATTGCCCGATCCGATGCCAGGCCCAGGAACTTGCCGTTGTTGGGCGTGTCCATCAGATGCGTGAAGCCTTTGACATGGGCTTCGTAGATGATCGATTCATTGGCCGATTTGGCGGGGGGGCGGTCATTGCCCCAGAAGAAACTGGGATCTTCGACGACGCATTTGGGCATGAACCGGGCGCTGTCGCGGGTCGAATAGGTCAGGTCCAGGGTCTTGGCGCCCGGATTGTAACCAAACAACGCATCCGACCAGCGCGGATGGCCGGTGATGCGTTTGGCATAGGGGTCGAGCACCAGCTTGTTGGGGTTGAAGCGGTGGCCGTCTTCGGGTTCGAAGGGGCCATGCAC
>JAGRMK010000083.1:0-588 GCA_020441345.1 Paracoccaceae bacterium | reverse complement strand
CCGGTGCGCTCGGGCAGAAAGATACGATGCGTCTCGCGCACCCCGTCGGGCGAAAACAGGCAGAGTTCGACCGCCGTCGCATGTTCCGAAAAGATCGCGAAATTCACGCCGTCGCCGTCAAAGGTGGCGCCGATCCGGTCGTGGCGCCCGCGTTCGATGGTCAGGGTCATGCAAGATCCTCGGTCGGGTCGGCAAGACGGGCATAGAGCGCGGCGTAAAGCGGGGCGCTGGCCTCCCAGCCGACAGGGTGCTTCATTGCGTTGCGTTGAAGGCGTTGAAACGCTGGCCTGTCGCGCCACAGGGTGCAGATCTCGTGCAACGCATTTTCCAGTGCAGGCACGCTGTCGGGGCGGTGTGTGATGCCGGTTGCGCAGCCTGCCGCCAGCGCCGCGGCGTTGGCATGGATCACCGTGTCGGCCAGGCCGCCGGTGCGCGCCACCACCGGCACCGCGCCATAGCGCAGCCCGTAAAGCTGGGTCAGGCCGCAAGGCTCGAAGCGCGACGGCACAAGCACCGCGTCCGCCCCCGCGAACATGCGATGCGAGAGTGCCTCGTCATAGCCGATCCGCACCCCCAGCTTGCCCGGAT
>JAGRMK010000082.1 GCA_020441345.1 Paracoccaceae bacterium | reverse complement strand
GGCGGCGGCCCGCAGTCCGGTGTTGCGAGGAGGATAAGGTATTGAAAAACAACGTATAAACCTGATCTTGACGGTCGCGCTCACTCCGGCGCTTGCGGCAGCGGGATCGGGTGGGATGCCGCAAAATGAGGCAGGTTGCGCAAGCCGGGTGCGCGCCGGGATCCGCCGCGTCGGGGCATGGAAAAGGGGCCCGAAACCGGGCCCCTGCGTGTTTTGACCAAGGTTTGCCGGTGTCAGCGCACGTCGCGGAAGCAGCGGAACCCGAGGTGATAGTTGCGGTGGCTGCCCTGTGCCATGACCCGCGACCCGTGCCAGAACGGCGCGCGCCAGCGCGCCCAATGTTCATGCGCGCGCACGGTGTCCCAGATGAACCACGATCCCTTCATCTCGGTCACGCCCAGTTCGGTCGAACCCCGGCTGGCCATCTGGCTTTCGTTCAGCGGCAGGTTCATGTGTTCTGCGGCGTTGCCGTCGATGTCATACACCCCCAGCGGGCTGTGGCATTGCGGGAACGAGCCGGCCGGATAGGTGTTCGATCCGCAGCCGGTGAAGCTGCCGCCATTGCAACTGGCGTTCTTGAAACTGCCGGTGGCGCAGACGCCGCTGCGCCAGGTGCCGATGGAATAGAGGTTGCGCTCGCGGGCCCCCCAATGGTTGTTGTGCCAGGCGCGCATTGCGCCGTGGCTGCCCAGTTGAAACTGATAGTCGGGCGGCAAAAGTGCACCGGCCGCCGCGCCCTCCCATTCATGCGCATCGCCCATCCGAGCGCCTTCGGCTCGGCACAAGAGCGCAGCTTCGCGCGCCGAAACCCAGGTCACCGGATAGGCCAGCGGCACGTTGGGGTATTCGAACATGAAGGCGCAGACCGTCGCATCTTCGGGGCGCTGGGTTGCGGGATCGTAAAGCGGCACCTCGTAGGGGTGGCCGCAGATCCGTTCGAACCGGGCGTTGCGATACTGGCGGCGCACCGAATCCACAGTGCCGCCCTGACGCGCGGCGGCTTCCTCGGGCGTCAGGGGATGGCGGGTCACGGTCGGGTTGCCCTGTCCGATCCAGGACGAACCCGCGAAGATCTCGCGGATCCGCGCCATGGTGCTCGACGACAGCCCGCGCACGGACTGCATCTCGGCGAACATGGCCTCGTTGTTTTGCGCCAGGGTCTGCGCCTGGCCCGTGCCGGGCAGAACCAGCGGGGCCAGGGCAAGGCCCAGGGTCAGGGCAAAGGATGCGAGGGTTTTCATGATTGTATCTCCCTTAGCGGCGCAGAAGGTAGAAGAAGTCGCGATTGTCGGAAAACTCGATGAAGCGGCCCATCGGCGTGCCGTCGCGGTGCCGGGAATCCGACTCCGACATGCGCCGGTCCAGGTGCACGATGTCGAATTCTTCGGACCCCGGCAAGCGCGTGTAGATCGCGGAATAGGTCAGATCGAGCGAGTTCATGTCGAGAAGCATCGCCATGTCGCAGCCGTAGGCCTGGAAAGTGCGCGTCATGCCCGACGGCGTGGCTGAGCTGAATACCGCATAGATCAACATTTGCCGTCCGTCGGCCACCCGCAGACACAGACCCGACCGCATCGTGCGCAGTTGGGCCTCGGCGCTGCCCGACCAGTTGCCGCCCATCCAGC
>JAGRMK010000081.1 GCA_020441345.1 Paracoccaceae bacterium | reverse complement strand
ACATGTTCTGCTACCGCCGCTTTGGTCACAACGAGGGCGACGAGCCCATGTTCACCAACCCGGCGATGTACAACACGATCAAACGCCACAAGACCACCTTGCAGCTTTATACCGAACGTCTGGTGGCCGACGGGCTGATCCCCGAGGGCGAGATCGACGACATGAAGGCCGCATTCCAGGCCTATCTCAACGAGGAATTCGAAATCGGCAAGGAATACCGCCCGAACAAGGCCGACTGGCTGGACGGGCGCTGGAAGTCGCTCAAGACCAAGGACGCGGTCAACTATCAGCGCGGTCAGACCTCGATCAAGCCGGAAACGCTGGCTGAGTTGGGCGAAGGGCTGACCCGCGTGCCCGACGATTTCAAGGCGCACCGGACGGTGACGCGCCTGCTGGAAGCCAAGAAGCAGATGTTCGAAAGCGGCAAGGGCTTCGACTGGGCCACCGCCGAGGCCTTGGCCTTTGGATCCTTGCTGACCGAAGGCTTCCCGGTGCGCCTGTCGGGCCAGGATTGCACGCGCGGCACCTTCAGCCAGCGGCATTCCGGCCTGATCGATCAGGAAACCGAGGAACGGTATTACCCGCTCAACCACATCCGCGCCGGGCAGGCACGGTATGAGGTGATCGACTCCATGCTGTCGGAATACGCGGTTCTGGGCTTCGAATACGGTTATTCGCTGTCTGAGCCCAACACCCTGACCATGTGGGAAGGGCAGTTCGGCGATTTTGCCAACGGCGCGCAAATCATGTTCGACCAGTTCATCTGCTCGGGTGAAAGCAAGTGGCTGCGCATGTCGGGCTTGGTGATGCTGCTGCCGCACGGGTTCGAAGGGCAGGGGCCCGAACACTCGTCAGCCCGTCTGGAACGGTTCTTGCAGAACTCTGCGGAAGAAAACTGGATCGTCGCCAACTGCACGACTCCGGCCAACTATTTCCACATCTTGCGCCGCCAGTTGCACCGCGACTTCCGCAAGCCGCTGGTTCTGATGACGCCGAAATCGCTGCTGCGGCACCCGCTCTGCGTCAGCCGCGCCGAGGATTTCACCGATGGCTCGGCGTTCCACCGCGTGCTGTGGGACGATGCGCAGTATGGAAACTCGGACCTGACACTGAAGCCCGACGATCAGATCCGGCGCGTGGTGATGTGTTCGGGCAAGGTCTACTATGACTTGCTGGCCGAGCGCGACGCGCGCGGGCTCGACGACATCTATCTGATGCGCTTGGAGCAACTCTATCCGGTGCCGACCCAATCGCTGCGCCAGGAACTTTCGCGGTTCCCGCAGGCCGAAATGGTCTGGTGCCAGGAAGAGCCCAAGAACCAGGGCGCCTGGTCGTTCATCGAGCCCAACCTGGAATGGGTGCTGACGCAGATCGGCGCGCGCCAAACCCGCGCCCGTTATGCCGGGCGCAACGCATCGGCCGCGCCGGCCACCGGTCTGGCGTCTCGGCACAAGGCACAACAAGAAGCGCTGGTGAATGACGCGCTGACGATTGAAGGGAACTGAGTCATGAGCATCGAAGTCCGCGTGCCCACCCTGGGCGAAAGCGTTTCCGAGGCAACCATCGCCACCTGGTTCAAGAAGGTCGGCGATACGGTCGCCGCCGATGAAATGCTCTGCGAGCTGGAAACCGACAAGGTCACGGTCGAGGTTCCGGCCCCGGCCGCCGGCGTGCTGTCGGAAATTATCGCTCCCGAGGGCGAGACCGTCGGCGTTAACGCGCTGCTGGCAATGATCGGCGAGGGTTCGGGCGCTGCGCCGGCCCCGGCCAAAGCCGAGACCAAACCCGAGGCCAAGGCCCCGGCCGACGCCCCCGCCGCCAAGTCGGTCGAGGACGCGCCGTCGGCGAAAAAGGCGATGGCCGAAGCCGGCCTGACCGCCGACCAGGTGCAGGGCACCGGCCGCGATGGCCGGATCATGAAGGACGACGTGCAGAAAGCCGTCGCCGCGGCGGCCTCGGCCCCGGCGGCCTCGCCCGCACCGACCCCGGTTGCCGTGCCGCGTGGCCCGGTCCCGGCCAGCGACGCCGCCCGTGAAGAGCGGGTGAAAATGACGCGCCTGCGCGCCACCATCGCCCGCCGCCTCAAGGACGCGCAGAACACCGCCGCGATGATGACCACCTACAACGAGGTGGACATGTACGGAATCATGGCGCTGCGCGACGAATACAAGACCCAGTTCGAAAAGAAGCATGGCGTCAAGCTAGACTTAATGTCGTTCTTAG
>JAGRMK010000080.1 GCA_020441345.1 Paracoccaceae bacterium | reverse complement strand
ATCCCTATTCCATCCGCTGCCAGCCGCAGGTGCTGGGCCCCGCGCCCGACCTGCCGCGCTTTGCCGCGACGACCCTGGAAACCGAGGCCAACGCCGTAACCGACAATCCGCTGGTCACCGCCGCTGGCATCCTGTCGGGCGGCAATTTCCACGCCGAACCGGTCGCCTTTGCCGCCGATATCGTTGCCCTGGCACTGGCCGAGATCGGCGCCATCGCGCAGCGCCGGGTGGCGTTGATGGTGGATCCGACCCTCAGCCACGATCTGCCGCCGTTCCTGACGCCCGTGCCGGGCCTGAACTCGGGCTACATGATCGCCGAAGTCACCACCGCCGCGCTGATGAGCGAGAACAAACACCTCGCGACCCCCTGCAGCACCGACAGCACGCCGACCTCGGCCAACCAGGAGGACCATGTCAGCATGGCCGCCCATGGTGCGCGCCGTCTGCTGCGGATGAACGCCAATCTCTCGGTGATCCTGGGGGTCGAGGCGCTCTGCGCCACGCAGGGTATCGAGTTCCGCGCGCCCCTGGCGACCGCGCCGCGCCTGCGGGCAGCGATCACGGTGCTGCGCGCGCGGGTGCCGGCCTTGGCCAACGACCGCTACCTCGCCCCCGAGATCCAGATCGCGGCCGAGCTCGTGCGCGGCGACGATCTCGCGGCAGCGGCGCAGCTCGACTTCGCATTGTGATTTTCATCTTGCCCGAAATACTCTGGGGGGAGGCGGCGCAGCCGTCGGGGGGCAACGCCCCCCTCTGTCGCCCCCCCCGCCGCGGTCTGTTCCGGCACCGTGGCGGGCAAAGGCGGGTCTCGGTATTGCCACCAGAGCGAAAAAGGGTCAGGGCCAGGACGTTCCACACCTTCCGAATTCCGCCATCATGGAGAGACACGATGTTCCTGAAAAACGCCTGGTACGTCGCCGCCTGGGACCACGAGGTTGACGACACGTTGCGTCAGATCATGGTGCTTGGCGAAAAGATCTGCATCTTTCGCACCTCCAGGGGCGAGGTCATCGCGCTCGAGGATGCCTGCCCGCACCGCAAGCTGCCGCTGTCCAGGGGGCGGTTGAAGGATGATCAGGTGGAATGCGGCTATCACGGTCTGACCTTCGATTGCGCGGGCACCTGCGTCTGGGCGCCGGGCTCCGGGCGCATTCCGTCCAATGCCGCCGTGCACGCCTATCCCTGCCACGAGAAATACGGGCTCGTCTGGATCTGGATGGGCAACCCGGCGCTGGCGGACCCTGGCGAGATCTTCCACATCGAACACTGGGGCGATCCGGCCTGGGGACTCAATCGCGGCGATGCAATGGAACTGCCGTGCAACTACCTGCTGATGTGTGACAATCTTCTGGACCCGACGCATGTTGCCTGGGTGCACCAGACCTCTTTCGCGCAGGCTGCGACCAAGGATACGCCGCTGCGGGTGTCGAAGGCCGAGAACGGCATCATTGTGCATCGCTGGATGATGAATGTCGATCCCGCGCCGTTTTACAAGAAGGTGATCGGCTTTACCGGCAAATGCGACCGGCTGCAGCATTACGAAGTGCGCTATCCGGCGCATGCACTGATCCGCGCGGTATTCACCCCGGCCGGAACCGGCGGGCCGGATGGCCGCCTGCACCCCGACACGTTCATCATGGACAGCCTGAATTTCATGACCCCGACGACCGCCAGCGAGACGCGCTACTACTGGTTCCAGTTGCGCAACATCCGCCCCGACGACGCCGAACTCAGCGCGATGATGACCGCCGATGTTCAGCACGCCTTCGAGGAAGATCGCGCCGTGCTGACCGAGGTGCAAAAAGGCATGAGCGACAAGCGAACACCGCATATCGACCTGCCGATCGACGCCGGGCAATTGCGGTTCCGACGTCGCCTGGAGGCCATGATCGCCGAGGAACAGGCCGTGGACGCCCGAATGCGCGACTGACCGGCGCCCGCCAGCATGGCGGGGTTCCCTTGCCGCGCAGACCGCGGTTCCGGGGGCTTGCACCCCCCGGGACGATCCCGTCTCAGAACCTGTGGTTTTAGGTCAGGGTGAGCCCGTAGCTGCCGAAGCCCGAGGATCCGACGCCGTCGTAATTGGCGTCAAAGCTCCAGGTCGCCCCATGGCGTGTCAGAAAATCGAAGCCGGCCCGCACCGCACCGCGCGTCCCCTCGGTGGCCGGGATCGTCGCGGCCGCGGCGCCGGTGCTCGAGCTTCGGCTATGGATCAGCGACAGACCGCCGCGCAAGGTCACGTCACCGCGCTGCGTCGGCAGGGGCAGGGCGGCGTCGAAGCCAAGACTTGCCGTCATCGACGAAATGGACTGCGCGGGGATCGGGTTGCCCAGCGAATCCGTGTAGCGACCCTGCCGATCAGAGATATAGGTCGCGCGCAAACTGGGGGTCAGCGTCACCCGCCCGAGGGTCATGTCACCCGCGACCGTTGCACTGAACAACCGGCGCCGCGTTTCCACGATGTCGCTATAGGTGCCAAAGGGCGAATGCCTGTTGCGGGTCTCGCCATAGAGGGCATGCGCGCTGAAAAACAGCGGGTGGTCGGGCAGGCGGCCGACCAGATACGGTCCCGCCAGCCAACCGGTCCCGGCGATCGACGCGCTGCCCGTGTCATAGGCGACATGATCGATCTGCAGCATGGCTCCGAAGGACAGGGTCGGCGACATCGCGACATGACGACCGAGCGAAAGATGCGCATACCTGCTGTCCGAGGGGCCATCCTGGGTCCATGAGGCGCTCAGGGATGCCCAGACCGGGCTCGACGGCCGCGTCGAGAACCGCAGCGATCCGGACCCGCGCGTCACCTGGGCGTTTAGCTCGCCACGCCCTTCCTGACGATACAGCGCGATCAGATCCGGTTGATGCCCGGCCAATTGCGTTGCACGCGACTGCATGAAGTGACTCATCTGGTCTTGCGTGATCTGGACGGTGGTGTCCTGGATCGCTACCGGCTCGGACGGCAAGTTCTCATTGCCGGACGGATCCGCCGCGACACCGGCTGGCACCGAGACCCGAACGACGCCCGACCCGGCCGCCCGGATCGTCACGGCATAGCTGTCGCCACTTCCGGAGAAAGCCGTGACCTGTCCGTTCTGAACCGAGACCCCGGTGGACACCATGCCCAGGACGGGCTCCGAGAACGACAGGGTAAGCTGGAACGCGCTGCCAGCCCGGATCGACCCGGGCGCACCCAGGATCGCGACGGTCGGCCGGGTGGTGTCCAGCGGCGCGGTGACGGTGATCGTCACGCTGTCGCTATTGCCGCCGAACCCGTCATCGACGGTCAGCCGGAAGGTGAGGGTCGCGTCGGGGGCGCCGATCGCGAGGGTCGGGGCGGTGAAGTCGGGGGTGGCGGTATCGGCACCGCTCAGGGTGACGGCGGGGCCCGCGGTCTGCACCCAGGCGAAGCTCAGGCTCTGGCCCGCGTCATTGGCCGAAGAGCCGCTGCCATCGAGGCTCACCGACGATCCGGAGGCATAGCTCTGGTCGATCCCTGCATGCGCCGTCGGGGGTGTGTTGGGCGTTGAGGTGATGGTGACGGAGGTGAGAGCCGTGTCACTTGTGATACCGTCGCTGACGGTGACCCGAAAGATCAAGGTGATGCTTGGATCGCCAGCGCCAAGGGTTGGCGCGGTGAAACTGGGCGTGGCGGTGTTTGCGCCCGTCAAGGACACCGTCGGGCTGCCTATCTGTGTCCAGGAATAAGTGAGCGTCTGGTCGATATTCGCATCGGTCGACGCAAGGGCGCTGAGCGATACGGAGCTTCCCGATGATCTGGTCTGATTGGGCCCGGCATCTGCCTCGGGTGCAGAATTGACGCAATCCGGATCGTTGCCCATATCGACGGCGGTACGCCCTTGGAGCCCGTAGGCCCTTGGACCGGGCGCGTCGGGCGGACCGAGGGGGTGAGGCAGTTAGGCTCCAGGCGTCGCCTGTCTCCCAATGGTCAAGCAAGCCAATGTAAAACTGAGAGCCGGCGAAAAGCTCCGCGAGTTCCGCACTGACAATAGTGGTCTGTGTTGGCAACTGGCCGACCGGGGCCAATTCAAAACTATCAACCGCTCCCCAAGTATTGAAAGCTCTGCTCCAGTAGGCAAGGTACAAGGTTCGACCGGGAATGAAGTCTGTATTGAAGGCGGTCCATTGAACGCTGAAAAACGCAAAGTCCGAGGTGCGATAGGGCCCGCCGACGCAATTGCCATCAAGGATATAGGACGTGGTGATCGAAGGGTTGCGCCAATCGTAAGCCTCGGCGCGGTGGGCGCCGGACAGAAACACCGCCAGCGCGACCGCGACGATCGCCAGACGTTGAGACAGGGCAGAGAACAGACCTGGCACGCGCGCGGCGATCCTGGGGGGAATTGAAGCGCGCGCGGCCAGGAACCGGGAAAAGCACTGGAAATTATTCTGGCTATTCAGCCAGTTACCGTTAAAAGACATCTAAGATTCACCCCTTTGCCGCACCGTGAGAGCACGGGAATCGCATGACAACAGTAGCGGCGCGGGATATATTCGAACAATCACCTGAGCTTAATGATTGGTATTCGCCTTATAAATATAAGAGACATCGACCTGAACCTTCTGGTCCTGTTCGAGGCGATCTATTCCGCTGGAAACATCAGTCGCGCGGCCCAGGTGCTGGACATGAACCAGCCTACGGTTTCGAACGCGCTGACCCGGTTGCGCACGCAGCTTGATGACCCGCTGTTCGTGCGCGACGGCAAGGGGGTGCGCCCGACCGAACGCGCCGAGGCGATCATCGCCCCGATCCGACGGGCGTTGCAAGACATCCATTCGATCGGCAACCGCGAGGTTGCGTTCGACCCCGATCACAGCGAGCGGACCTTCCGCTTGCACATGATCGACGTGTTCGAACCCGTGGTCATGCCGATGCTGGCCGCGCATACGGCGGTGAACCCGTCCTTGTCGGTGAAGCTTTTGCATCCGCAGACGATCACCAGCGAGGATGCGGTCAGCGACGGGGCGGCGGATCTGGCCATCGGTCTTACCCCGGCCCGCAGCCCGCAGATCGACTGGGAAGAACTCTGTCCGCTGGATGTGGTGGTGGTCGCGCGGCGCGATCATCCGACCCTGAGCGGCACGATTTCAGGGCCCGAGTTGATGGCCCACGGGCATGTGTCGCTGGATCTCGACCTGCCGTCGACGGTGCCCGGTGCGCGGGCGAGTTCCAAGAAGCTGGTGATGAAGGAATCGACGCCGTTCCGACAAGCGATACAGGTCAATCGCCCGTCGTCCATCGCCGCGATCGTGGCGAAATCCGACCTGATCGGCTTGCTTCCACGTTTTTATGTCGAAGCATTGCCGGATCAGGGCGGACTGCAAATTCTGGAGCCGCCGCGCTCGTTGATTGACCTGTCGTTCTTTCTGATCTGGCACCGGCGGCGCGTTGAGGATCCGGGTCTAGTCTGGCTGCGAAACCGCATCAAGTCGGCAATGGGACGGCAGCCCGTCCGGTGACGCGGATCAGGGCGTCTGGGTCTTTCCCGCCCGCCAGAACATCCACGCCGCCCAGAACCCGAACACTTGCAGGATCCCCAGCGCCAGACCCAGAGGTTGCTCGACAAGACCCTGGAACAGATCGCTCATCACGCCGACGGTGATCGGCCCCAGACCCAATCCGACGAAATTCGCGCCGAACATCAGGATTGCAGAGGCCATCGGTCGTTGTCGCGCGGGCAGGTGCCCGTAGACATGCGACATGGCCGGGGCGACAAAGACACCGTTCACCGCCACCGGGATCACGAAGACGATCAGCGCCAGCGGCGACGGCCCCAGCAAATAGAACACCACCGCGCCCAGCTTGGCGATCACCACGCTGGCCACGACGACGCGCATGCGCCCGCCGGGGCTGCGCGCCTCGGCCCGGTCCGACAGCGCCCCGCCGAGCCAGGTGCCCAGGGCGCCAATCACCCCAACCAGAACCGCCAGATATAGGCCGACCTGCTGCAGCGTCATCGTGTGTTCTCGTGCCAGATAGGTCGGAACCCAGGCCACGCCGCCAAAGCTGACCAGGCTCGACAGGACCGACCCCAGCAAGGCACAGCGGGCACTGGTCTGCCCCCAGACCAGACCGAAGGCCAGACGCAGGCCGGGCCGCGTGGCCCGCTCGTCGGGGGCCGCGGTGTCGCCCGGTTCGGGTAGCCAGACCAGCAGGATCACCGCCAACACAAGGCCCGGCGCGCCCGCCACGATAAATGCCGCCCGCCAACCCCAGGTCGCGGCCACCGCGCCGCCGATCACAAAGGCCAGTAAAAGCCCGATATTCGCACCGCTCTGAAACAAGGCCATCGCCGAGGCACGCCGTTGCGCGGGATAGGCATCGGCAATCATCGCATGGGACGCGGGCACCACGGCGGCCTCGCCGATCCCGACCACAAGCCGACCGACCAGCATCGAGGCAAAGCCAATCGCCGCGCCTTGGGCGATGGTTGCAAGGCTCCAGACCGCCATCGCCGCCACAAGCAACGGTTTTCTGCGACCGGGCACCGAAAGCCGCGCCGCCACGAATCCGAACAGCGCGTAAACCAGGGCAAAGGTCAAGCCGGACAGAACACCGAGTTACGTATCGGTGAGAGAAAATCCCAAACCGACCTGACCCAGAACGATCGATAGAATATGCCGGTCCAGATGGCTTAGAGTCAGGGCAGCGGTCAGCAAAAACAGCATCCGGCGGTTTCCTGGTGCGCCAAGGGTACTCGTCATGACCACGTGGTTTATCCCTGCAAATCGGGGAAGAGTGCCTCTAAACAAGGCGGTATTGCAATACGGTATTGGTGCCGATTCCAACGGGGAACACGCAAGGCACCGCGTTTTCGGGGGTGGGCGGCGTTGCCAGATGCATGTGCACCCCAGACCGGCGGCGCACCCCGCGAGAGGATCCGGTTCTGCGCGGATCGGGGACGGGCAGAAAAAACGCCGCCCCAGAGTAGGGCGGCGTTGTGCCGGTAGATCGGGCGATCAGAGAAGCGCCTTGGCCTTGTCGGCGACCGCGGCGGCGGTGATGCCAAATTCCTCGTAGAGCCGTTCTGCCGGGGCCGATGCGCCGAAGCTGGACATGCCGACGAAATCCGATTTGCGCGCCCGCTCGCCCAGCAGCCACCGGTCCCAGCCGCCGGCGCGCACACCGGCCTCGATACCGATCCGGACCGGACCGGCAGGCAGCACGCGCTTGCGGTAAGATTCGGGTTGATCGGCGAACAGTTCCATCGACGGCATCGAGACGACGCGCGTGCCGATCCCCTCGGCCTGAAGTGCGGCGCGGGCCTGCAGCGCGATCTCGACCTCGGACCCTGTCGCGATCAGGATCACCTGGCGCTTGCCCTCGGCCTCGGCCAGGACATAGGCGCCCTGTGCGGTCAGGTTCTTGGCCGTGTGGGTGCTGCGCGACGGGGCCAGGTTCTGACGGCTGAGCGACAGCACGGATGGCGTGGTCTTCTGGCTGAGCGCGAGTTCCCATGCCTCGGCGGTTTCCACCAGATCGGCAGGACGGAACACCAGCGTGTTGGGCGTCGCGCGCGAGATGGCCAGATGCTCGACCGGCTGGTGGGTCGGACCGTCCTCGCCCAGGCCGATGCTGTCATGGGTCATGACGTAAACCACCGGGATGCCCATCAGCGCGCTCAGGCGCATCGACGGGCGGGCGTAGTCGGTGAAGGCCATGAAGGTGCCCGAATAGGGGCGGATGCCCCCGTGCAGCGCCATGCCGTTCATTGCCGCCGCCATGCCGTGTTCGCGGATGCCCCAATAGACATAGCGCCCGGCGCGGTTGTCGGTGTCGAACACGCCCAGATCGGCGGTCTTGGTGTTGTTCGATCCGGTCAGGTCTGCCGAACCACCCATCGTGTCGGCCACAATCGGGTTGATCGCCTTGAGCACGACCTCGGAGGCCGCGCGCGAGGCCATCTTCTTTGGCGCTTCCAGCGCGTCCTTCTTGACCTTGCGGATCGCGGCGGGCAGGCGGGTGGGAAGCTCGCGGGAAAAGATGCGGGCGAATTCGGCCTGTTTGGTGCCCGACAGCGCGGCAAGGCGGGTTTCCCATGCGGCACGTTCCGCTGCGCCGCGTGCACCGATGGCTTCCCATGCCGATTTGATATCGGCGGGGATCTCGAACGGGCCGTGCTCCCAGCCGTAAGCGGCGCGGGTGTCGGCGATCAGCTTGGCATCGGTCAGGGCGCCGTGACCCTTGGAGGTGTCCTGTGCCGACGATCCTAGCGCGATATGCGTCTTGCAGGCGACCATTGCCGGGCGCGGGCTGGCCTTGGCGGCGCTGATCGCCCGGTCGATATCCACCGGGTCGTGGCCGTCGCAATCGAACACATCCCAGCCCGAGGCGGCGAAGCGCGCGCGCTGGTCGGTGATGTCGGACAAGGACACCTTGCCATCGATGGTGATCCCGTTGTCATCCCAGAGCACGATCAGCCTTGACAGCTTATGACGCCCGGCGAGGCCGATGGCCTCCTGGCTGACACCTTCCATCAGGCAGCCGTCGCCGGCGATCACATAGGTGTGGTGGTTCTGAATCTTCGCCCCCCAGCGGGCGCGCAGATGCTCTTCGGCCATGGCGAAGCCGACCGAGTTTGCAATTCCCTGGCCCAGCGGGCCGGTGGTGGTCTCGACGCCCGACACATGGCCGTATTCCGGGTGCCCGGCAGTGATCGCACCCCATTGGCGGAAATTCTTCACCTGCTCCAGCGTGACATCGGCATAACCGGTCAGGTGCAGCAGTGCATAGATCAGCATCGAGCCGTGGCCCGCCGACAGGATGAACCGGTCGCGATCGGCCCATTCGGGGGCCGCGGCGTCGAATTTCAGGTGGTTTTGAAACAGGACGGTGGCCACATCGGCCATACCCATCGGCATTCCCGAATGGCCGGAATTGGCGGCGGCGACGGCGTCGAGCGTGAGAACGCGAATGGCGCAAGCCATGCGCCAGTGATCGGGGTGCTGGGCGCGGAGAGTGGCGATATCCAAGGCGTCGGTCCTTCATCACAGGAGATTTCGATGCGTCTTAGCAGGCTGTGGGTCGAGATCAAGCGCGGGGGGCCGGGATCGGTTGGAAAGCCCGCGTTTTCACCCTATTCTGGCACAAAATGACCCGAGATCGGGGCGCGTGATGATTCGCGCACGGATTGCGGGCGCGCGTGAGGAGAGAAGCATGAGCGACCTTGCCCCTGTCGAACGCAGGCTGTCGGACGCGCTGGAACGGATCGCCCGTCGCCTGGAAAAGGGCGTCGGGCCAAAATCTGGCGGGCGCGGCGCCGTGTTCGGGCTTGGCGCCCGACCTGATTTCGAGCCGGACCCCGAACAGGTGGCCACCATCGCCAGCCTGCGCGAGGCGCTGGAAAAAGAGCGGGCGGCGAATGCGCAGCTCAGCGAACGCGTCCACCAGGTCAAGCAGCGCCAGGAAACCACCATTGCCCAGCTTGAACGCCGGCTTGCGCGACTGACGGAGCAACTGGATCTGCAAAGCCTGGAGATGCTGCGGCTGAAAAAGGCCAATGCCAAGCTGATGGGCTCGAACACCGCATTGCGTGAGGCCCAGATCGAAGGCTTCCCGGACGCGACACTGATCAACAAGTCGATCTCGGCCGAACTTGAAGCCTTGCAGGCCGAACGCCGCGCCGAAATGGCCGAGATGGAAGAAATCCTGGCCGAACTGAAGCCGCTTCTTGCGGCCGAAGCGCGCTAAACAAGGAGGCGTGGATGCCCGAGGAAACGATTGAGATCGGCGGCAAGACGTTCGAGGTCGCCTGTCAGGCGGGCGAGGAGCACTATCTGCACGCCGCCGCGCGCATGCTCGACACCGAAGCACGGACGCTGATCCAGCAAATCGGTCGTCTGCCCGAGTCGCGGATGCTGTTGATGTCGGGGCTCATGCTGGCGGACAAGACCGCCGGGGCCGAGGACCGGGTGCGGGTGCTGGAAGAGGAACTGGGTGCCGCGCGCGCCGAGATCGAGCGCCTGCGCTCCGCACCGAAGACCCGCGTCGAGGTGCCGGCAATCCCTGCGGCGACGGTCGAAAGGCTGTCGGAACTGGCGGCGCGGGCGGAATCGCTGGCCGATCAATTCGAACAGGGTGCCTGAACCGGGGCGCCCCCCGGTGGCGGTCAGCGCAGGCGGGATTGCAGCGCGGTGAAGGTATCGAGAATTCCCGCCAGGGTTTCGGTGTCGGTGATGTCCTGTGCCAACCGCAGCTTCAACCCCGTTTCGCCAAGCAGGATCATCGGCTCGGCCTTGCGGTGATGGGGGATCGTGGCCAGGGCCTCGGCGATGGCGGCGGTGTCGAACTGCTGCGCGGGATCGGCGGTGGCCAAGATCGTCACCGCCAGGCCGGGCGGCGCATCGAAGGCCTGCAACTGTCCCAGATGCGTGCCGTATTCCGCGCCGATGACCCGCGACAGAAGGCTGCGGGACAGATCGTTATCGAAAATCCCCAGTAGCTGCGAGGCGGCGGCGGCGGTGGCGGGATCGTGGTGCGCGGAATAGACCGCAAGTCCCCCGGCAAAGCGTGGATCCGGCAGGCTGATGCGGGTAGAGCCGGGGATCGAGCGCGTGGTGCCACCGGACTTCCTGGACTGCGAGCGGATGATGTCGATCACCAGCCCGGTTTCATCCCCGCTCAGCGTGAAGCGCGCGGGGTCGCCCCCGGACCGGCCCTGACCATCGAACCGCAGGCCGCGCTCTCGCGCGAAGGCTTGCAGATCGGCGCGGATGCGGCGCTCGCGGCGGATGGTCTGAACGACCAGCGCGAGCAACACGACCGCCACCGCCACTGCGGCGAGAATCCCGAGGGCTGCTTTCAGCGTGTCGTCCATATCGCGGTGCCTTCTGCGTGACGGGGTCAGGTGACGGGGCCAGAGCCGGATAAAACACCGATAGATCCGGCGCGTCGACAGAAAAAAACCGGCACCGCGGGACGGCGCCGGTCACATCGACGTGGGCAGGGATGGCGCCGTCCGCCGCCTCAGGCGTTGGCTTCGCGAATCTTCTCGGCGGCGTCCTTGTCATAGGCGACGCCATTGGCCTCGAACAGTTGATCCAGCTCGCCCGACAGGGTCATTTCGGTGATGATGTCGCAACCACCGACGAATTCGCCCTTGACGTAAAGCTGGGGGATCGTCGGCCAGTCCGAAAAGTCCTTGATGCCTTGGCGCACGCCTTCATCGGCCAGCACGTTCACATCGGCATACTCGACGCCCATGAAATTCAGCACCCCGGCGACGCGGCTGGAAAACCCGCATTGCGGCATGGTCTTGGTGCCCTTCATGAACAGCACGACGGCGTTGTCGTCGATGGTTTTCTTGATCTGGTCGTGAGCGGTCATTGCTTGGATCCTTTGCTTGCCGGGACGGTGGCCGATCCCGCGCGATTTTCGCTGTCACATAAGCCTTTTCGCGGCGCGGTCAATGCGGCGGACCGGCCTGTGTTCATTGCGCTGTCAATCGGGCGCCTTGGTCGTCAGGGCGAGGGCGTGCAGCTCGCCCTGCGCGCCGTCCATCTTGCCCTTGAGCGCCGCGTAGACTTCGCGCTGTTGCTGAACCCGGTTCTTTCCGCGAAAGCTCTCGTCGATGACCTCGGCGGCGTAATGATTGCCGTCACCGGCAAGATCGGTAACCTTGATCTGCGCCTGTGGAAAGGATTCGTGCAGCAGGGTTTCGAGTTCGGTGAGCGTAATGGCCATGCGCGGTCTCTCCTTGGGCTTTCGCACAGATGTAGAACCCGCGCGCCCGGCGTGCAAGTGGCGGGCGGCGTCAAACCTGGTCGCGCAGGCTATGCAGGAAGCGCGACACTGCAGCCGGGGCACCGGTCGCGGCAAAGGCGGCCAGGGTTTCGGGCGTCCAGTCCGGGGTCGGCATGTGGCGCGCGATCAGGGCATCGAGTCCGGCGCGTGTGGCGTCTGGCAGGGGCAGGGCGCGTGCCGCCAGAAGCAGGTCGAGATCCTTGTGAACCTGGCGCAGCCGGGCGAAGGCCTCTGACATCGGCCCCAGCAAGGCGGGGTCGCTGCGCCAGTCGCGGCCGCCAAACAGGTCTTGGGTCACGCGCTGCCCGGCGCCGAGGCAATCGTAGCATGCGCACCCGGAAAACCCGCGCGCATTCAGGGTGTCGTGGATCGTGCAGGCGAACCCTGCGTCCAGATGCGGGCAGGGGGTCTGGGCGGGTTTGTCGAGGGCGAAATCCTCGCCCCGGTCAAAGGCGAGGGCCACGCAGCACAGCGCCGCGCAGCGTGCGCAATCGGCGTGCAGGTCGAAAGCGGCGGTCGCCGTCACGGTCTGCTCCGTGGCCGGGGCTGGGCCCGTGGCGGGCGACCCGCCATCGGCCCCAGCCGCATCGTCAGGCGACAACCGAGGCAAAGGACGACCGATAGAGCGCCGAGAGTTCGGACAGCGGTGCCTCGCTGCTGCCCATCCTGATCGCCGTTCCGCCGAACCGCCCAACCGAGTGAACCGGAACGCCCGCCGCAGACGCGGCAACCATCAGCGCCTCGGCGGCGTCAAAGCCGCAGGCCACCAGATAGCGCGCCTGGTCTTCGCCAAACAGGACCGGGGTGTCGCCCGAATCCAGTGTCAGGCCCAACCCCGCGGCTTCGGCCATTTCGAACGCGGCCAGTGCAAGCCCGCCGTCCGACAGGTCGGTCGCGGCGTTGATCAGGGCACGGTTGTCGCGCAGGAATTCGCCATGCAGCCGCTCGGCGGCCAGATCGACATGCGGCGCATCGCCGTCTTCACGGTGGAACACCTCGGCCAGCAGGGCGGATTGCCCAAGGTGCCCGTGGGTGGTGCCGATCACCAGCGCGAAATCGCCCTCGGCAGGGTGGCCGGCAATCAGCTCGTCCAAAGACCCCAGCAACCCGACCGCGCCGATGGTCGGGGTCGGCAGGATACCGGTGCCGTCGGTTTCGTTGTAAAGCGATACGTTGCCCGAAACGATCGGCATGTCGAGCGCCGAACAGGCCGCGCCGATGCCTTTGATCGCGCCGACCATCTGGCCCATGATCTCGGGTTTTTCGGGATTGCCGAAGTTCAGGTTGTCGGTGGTCGCCAGCGGGCGCGCACCGACCGCGCAAAGGTTGCGATAGGCCTCGGCGACGGCCTGCTTGCCGCCTTCGAACGGGTTTGCCTTGACATAACGGGGGGTGACATCGCTGGTAAAGGCGATGGCCTTGTCGGTGCCGTGGACGCGCACGACACCTGCGCCCAGGCCCGGCGCGCGTACCGTGTCGGCCATCACCATGTGGTCGTATTGTTCCCAGACCCAGGCCTTGTGGGCGTAGCTGGGGCTGGAGATCAGGGCCTTGAGTGCATCAACCGGATCGACCTGGGGCACCGGGGCCATGTCTTCGGTGGGCGGGGTTTCGACCCAGGGACGGTCGTATTCCGGCGCCTCGGATGACAGTTTGGACAGCGGCAGGTCGGCCTTGACCTCGTTGCCATGAAGGATCAGGAACCGGTCCTCGGGGATGGTTTCACCGACGATGGCGAAATCGAGATCCCATTTTTCGAACACCGCGCGCGCCTCGGCTTCTTTTTCCGGGTGCAGGACCATCAACATGCGTTCCTGGCTTTCGGAGAGCATCATTTCATAGGCGGTCATGTGGGTTTCGCGCTGTGGCACATCGTCGAGTAGCAGCTTGATACCCAGCCCGCCCTTGTCGCCCATTTCCACCGCCGAGCAGGTCAGCCCCGCCGCGCCCATGTCTTGAATGGAGATCACCGCGCCGGTCGCCATCAGCTCCAGTGTCGCTTCCATCAGGCGCTTTTCGGTGA
>JAGRMK010000079.1:10055-13764 GCA_020441345.1 Paracoccaceae bacterium | reverse complement strand
TATTTGCACCGCGAGGCCCGTGCCGTGGATGAGGAAATGCAATTCCTGGGCCAGTTCGCGCCGTTCAAACGCAGTGTATCGAACAGGGAAGAGACATGATCGCCTTTTACACCAATCCCCGGTCACGCGGGGCCATCGTGCGTTGGATGCTTGAAGAGATCGGCGCGCCGTATGAAACGCATGTGCTGGACTACGACACGACGATGAAATCCGCCGCCTATCTGGCGATCAATCCGATGGGCAAGGTTCCCGCCATCGTCCATGACGGCAAGACCGTGACCGAGAGCGCGGCGATCTGCGCGTATCTCGCCGATGCCTTCCCGGATGCCGGCCTCGCGCCACCGCTTGCGGATCGCGCGGCTTATTATCGCTGGCTGTTCTTCGGCGCCGGGCCGGTCGAGGCGGCGGTATCCAATACGGCGCTGGGTCTTGTCGTGCCAAAGGATCGTCAGCGCATGATCGGCTATGGCTCTTTGGACGATGTGCTCGACGTTCTGGACAGGCATCTGAGCGCCAACGCCTATTTCTGCGGCGACCGGTTTACCGCCGCGGATGTCTATACCGGCAGCCAGATCGGCTGGGGTGTGCAGTTTGGAACGATGCCGGTCCGCGCGTCGTTCACGGCGTATTGGGACCGGATCAAGAACCGTCCGGCCCGGTTGCGTGCGATGCACCTGGATCAGGGTTAGAGCGATGAGGCCGAAAAAACTGCAGGGTGCTGATCGAGAGGCCGCACTGGCCCAACTCGCGGCAGCGGGCTGGATGCATGATGCGACCCGCGACGCCGTTGCCAAGGATTTCCGGTTCACGGATTTCAGCGCCGCCTTCGGTTGGATGACCCGCGTGGCGCTGGAGGCTGAAAAGCTCGATCACCATCCTGAATGGCTGAATGTTTACAACCGGGTCGAGGTCGTGTTGACCACGCATGACGTCAAGGGTCTGACGGTGCTGGATCTGGACCTGGCGCGCGCGATGGACCGGTTCGCGGCGTAAAAAAAGGGGGCCGCCTGGCCCCCTTTCGATCACAGCGCGGCGATCATCGCCGGGCCGCCAGAAACCTCGCATCCGCTGCCGGTTTCCGGGTGCCAGACGGTGACGACGCCATCCTCGGCGGCCAGTGCATACCGCTTGGACCGCCCGAACAGACCCACCGGCGGCGCGTCGAACACCATGTCGATGGCCTTGGCAAAGGCGCCCGCACCATCCGACAGCATGGTGATCCCCGCCTCGGTCGCGCCGGTCGCATCGCCCCACGTTTTCATCACGAAGGCATCGTTGACCGAGAGACAGATGATCTCGTCCACGCCCTTCGCGGCAAGCGCGTCCCTGGCCTCGATGAAGCCGGGAACATGCGCCGAATGACAGGTCGGGGTGAAGGCGCCGGGCACGGCAAAGATGACAACCTTGCGCCCCTCGGTCAGGGTTTTCAGTGCAACTTGCTCGGGGCCCTTGGGGCCCATGCGGGTAAAGGTGGCATCGGGCAGCCGGTCGCCAACGGAAATGGCCATGAAAGAGAACTCCTCGCTTAGGTTTCGATCTGGGTTTGGGTGTCAGCCTGCGATATAGACCCATCACAGAAGCCTTCCAGTGGAGGCAGTCAAGAGGGAGTCGTCGCATGGCGGGGATTGTAGTCATCGGAGCCGGACAGGCCGGGTCATCGCTGGTCGCCAAACTCAGGGCACTGGGCCATGAGGGCGCGATCACCCTGATCGGCGAAGAACCCGTGCCCCCCTACCAGCGGCCGCCCCTGTCCAAGGCGTATCTGCTTGGCAAGATGGATCTGGAGCGCCTGTTCCTGCGCCCCGAACGCTATTACGCAGACCACGACATCGCCCTGCGCCTGGGCACGCCGGTCAGCCGCATCGACCGCGCGTCGAAGACGATGTGGCTGGGCGACGAGGCGATCGGCTATGACCAGCTTGCGTTGACCACGGGCGCCACGCCACGCCGCCTGCCCGCGGCGATCGGCGGCGATCTGGGCGGGGTTTATGCCGTGCGTCGGCTTTCGGATATCGATGCCATGGCGCCCGAATTCGCCGAAGGCCGTCGCCTGCTGATCGTCGGGGGCGGGTATATCGGCCTCGAAGCGGCGGCGGTCGCGGCGCAGAAGGGCGTCATCGTAACCCTGATCGAGGCCGCGCCGCGTATCCTCGGCCGCGTCGCCGCGCCCGAAACCGCCGATTTCATGCGCGCCCTGCACGCCAGTCACGGAGTGACGATCCGCGAGGGGGTCGGTCTGACCCGCCTGCGGGGCGAGAGCCGCGTGACCGGCGCCGATCTGGCCGATGGCAGTGCGCTGGAGGTCGATTTCGTGATCGTCGGCATCGGTGTTGCGCCCGCCGATGATCTCGCCCGGGACGCAGGCCTGACGCTGGACAACGGTATCGCGGTCGATGCGCTGGGCCGCAGCTCCGATCCGGGGATCTGGGCTGCGGGCGATTGCGCGTCCTTTGTGTACCGGGGGCAACGCATCCGGCTTGAAAGCGTGCAGAACGCCATCGATCAGGCAGAATCCGTTGCCGCGAACATGCTGGGTGCCGACATGCCCTATGCGCCAATGCCGTGGTTCTGGTCCGACCAATACGCAATGAAACTGCAGATCGCGGGGCTGAACACGGGCTATGATCGCGTCGTGATCCGCACGGTCGGCGCAGCCCGTAGTCACTGGTACTATCGGGGCGACGAATTTGTCGCGGTCGATGCGATGAACGACCCGCGCGCCTATATGGTCGGAAAGCGGCTTTTGGAACACGGCACGTCACCGGACCCGGTCGCATTGGAAAACGCCGACACCGACCTGAAAGCGCTGCTCGGCTGATGCGCATCGTCGGCGGAATCCATCGTGGCACGCAACTGGCCGATGTCGGCGCGGGCGACCCGGCGGCGCATCTGCGCCCGACCTCGGATCGCGTCCGCGAGGCGCTGTTCAACATGCTCTGCCAGGGGCGCTGGGGTGACCTCGTGCAGGGTCGGCGGGTGCTCGATCTCTTCGCGGGCACCGGCGCGCTGGGGCTCGAGGCCCTGTCTCGCGGCGCCACACAGATCACGCTGGTCGATGACGGCGCCACCGCGCGGGCGCTGATCCGCACCAATATCGAAACGCTCCGCGCGATGGGTACGACCCGGCTCTATCGCCGCAACGCTACCGATCTCGGTCCCAATCGCGGACCGGGGTTCGGGCTGGTGTTCCTCGATCCGCCCTATGGTCAGGCGCTCGGACAGGCCGCGCTGGCCTCGGCCCAGGGCGGCAACTGGCTGGCCCGGCAGGCAACCGTGGTCTGGGAAGAAAACGCACCGCAGCCCGCGCCGGCCGGGTTCGAGACCCTCGACCAACGCCGCTATGGCGAAACCTGGATTACCCTGCTCCGCGCGCCCTGACCTGCTCTCATCTGTCAAGAAATATCCTGGAGGGAGGTGCGCAGCACCGTGGGAGGCAAAGCCTCCCGCCGGGGCGAGGGGCCTCGATGGCCCCGAGCCACGGCCTGACAGCGCCCGGTCACAGAACGAAATTGAACCGACGATCCAGCGGCAACTCCCGCGCCCGAACGCCAGTCAGGTCAAACAGCGCATTGGCGAGCGCCGCCGCCGCCGGCGGCGTGCCAGGCTCGCCGCCGCCACCCATGTGCGGGTTGCTGTCAAGAAGCCGCGTTTCCAGTCGGGGCGCGCCCGACATCCTGAGCGCGTCGTAATCGGGGAAGTTGCGTTCCTG
>JAGRMK010000079.1:6029-9994 GCA_020441345.1 Paracoccaceae bacterium | reverse complement strand
AACAGCATCCCGCCTTCCATCTGCGCCCGCAGGATGCCGGGATCCAATACGACCCCGGTATCGCAGGCGATCCAGCCACGCGCGATGCGGATGCGCCCGCCTTCGTCGACCACCTCGACGACCTGCGCCACCGGCGTGCCAAAGGACCAGGTCATCGCCACGCCCCGCCCGGTGCCGGTCGGCTTGGGCCCGTCCCAGCCCGACATCTCGCGTACCGTTTCCAGAACCGCCGCCGCGACGGCGTTTTCGGGGCGCACGTGGTCCAGCCGGAACGTCATCGGGTCGCGACCGGCGGCATGGGCCAGTTCATCGATGAAGCTTTCATGGATGAACCCGTTAAAGCTGGAGCCCACCGAGCGCCAGAACCCGACCGGGATCGCCAGGTCGGCGGCATAGCCCCGCACCCGGTAATTCGGAATCGCATAGGGCTGGTCGGCGCTGCCCTCGACAATGGCGATATCGGCCCCGGGCATGGGCATACCCATCATCCGCGCGCCCGCCTGTGCCATCAATCCGGGTGAAGCGATGCGCGCATCCATCAGTGTCGCACGCCCACTGTCGATGGCGCCGCGCACCCGCGCCAAGGCCGCCGGGCGGTAGAAGTCATGCGTCATGTCCTCTTCGCGTGACCAGGTGACCTGCACCGGGATGCCCGGCATCTCGCGGGCGACCCGCGCGGCCAGCACCGAATAATCGCTTTCCAGCCGCCGCCCGAACCCGCCTCCAAGCAAGGTGGTGTTCACCTCCACCGCCTCGGGGTCCAGCCCCAGCGCCTCGGCTACAGCGTTGCGCTGCACGATCGGTGTCTGGTTCGGGGCCCAGAGCCGCAGGCGCCCGGTGTCCCACAGCGCCGTCGCGGTCATCGGCTCCATTGTTGCATGGGCCAGATAGGGCAAGCGGTATTCGGCTTCGATCACCGCGCCGGCGGGCGCGCGGTCGGGGTCTCCGTCGTCGCGCAGGGTCGAGTTCGGGCGGTCGTCAAACGCCCGCTCCAGCCGCGCCGCGATCCCCGCGTCATCGGCGGGATAGGGCGCTTCGCCCCAGTCGATCTCCACCGCCTCGGCGGCCCTGATGGCGACCCAGGTGTTGCGCGCGACCACCGCCACGCCGGTGCCCAGGTCTATGACCCGTTCTACCCCGGCCATCGCCAGCGCCGGGGCCGGATCGTGGCGCAGCATCGTCCCACCTAGCCGCGGCGACATCCGCACACTGGCGAATCGCATCCCCGGCAGGCGGACATCGACGCCGTATTGCGCGGTGCCGGTCACCTTGGCCAGCATGTCCGGGCGCGGCAGGGCGCGGCCCAGCAGGCGCCATTCCGACGCCGGCCGCGGATCGACCTGCGGTGGATCGAGCCGCGCCGCGGCCTCGGCCAGTTCGGCATAAGTCAGGCGTCGACCGTCCCGCGCAAGGACTGCGCCGTTTTCGGTGCGCAGCGTGTCGGGCGTCGTGCCCAGCCGTTCGGCGGCGGCGTGTATCAGGGCTTCGCGGGCGCTGGCCCCGGCGTGGCGCAGCTTGCCAAAGCCGTCGCGCATGCTGGTCGAGCCTCCGGTGATCTGCGTTTCCAGCAGCTTGCCGACGCCACCCAGCGCCACGCCAATGCTGCGGCGCCAGCCCGCGCGCTCATAGTCATGTCCCCCGGCGACTCCTTCTAGCAGCGCGCCGTTGTAATAGGCCACCGATGCCGGGCCATGCGCCAGTTTCACGCTTTCCCAGGGGATATCCAACTCCTCGGCGACCATCGCCGCCAGCGTGGTCTGCGCCCCCTGGCCCATTTCGGCGCGGCCGGTGACCACGGTCACGCCGTTCTGGTCGATGATCAGAAACGCGTTCAGCGCCGTGCCCTCATCGGGCGACAGCGGGTTCGCAACAGGGGCGCGCATCTTGTAGACGCCAAAGGCGACGCCCCCCGCAACCGCCATGCTGCCAATCAGGAAGGTGCGGCGCGCAATCGTTCCAGCCTTGCCCATGCCTCATCCCTCCTGCATCGCGCCGGCGGCGTCGTGAATCGCGGCGCGGATGCGCCCGTAAGTGCCGCAGCGGCACAGGTTTCCGCTCATGGCAGTGTCGATATCCTCGTCGCTCGGCTGCGGGATCTCGGCCAGCAAAGCGGCGGCCTGCATGATCTGGCCCGACTGGCAGTAGCCGCATTGCGCAACCTGATGGCGCACCCAGGCCTCTTGCAGCGCGTGCGGCGCCTCGGGCGTGCCCAACCCCTCAATGGTGGTCACCGCACCCCAGACATCGGCCAGCGCGATCTGGCAACTGCGCACGGCCTCGCCGTCGATATGCACCGTACAGGCACCGCAGGCCGCGACGCCGCAGCCGAATTTCGTGCCGGTCATACCCAGTTCGTCACGAAGAACCCACAACAGGGGCACATCGTCGGGGGCGTCGACGCTCATCGCCCGCCCGTTGATCGTCAGAGTGATGGCCATTACCCTCTCCGAATCCGGAATTCCTCAGTTCATGACAAAATAGACCAGAACCGTCAGGGTGTAAATTGACAAATTCAACACAAGATGTCATGCCGCCGGGCATGGACCACCTCATCCCAGAGGCCGAAGTCGACCCGCGCCGCGCCGCCATCATCGGTGCGGCCTTTGACGTGTTTTGTCGCTACGGGTTCAGGCGCACTGCCATGGAGGATATCGCCCGCGCCGCCGGCATGTCGCGTGCCGCCCTTTATCTGCATTACCGCAACAAGCAGGATATTTTCCGCTCTCTGGCCCAGCATTACTACGATGTGACCGATGCGCGGCTGCGCCAGGCCCTGCGCCCCGGACTGTCGCCGCAGGATGCGCTTGACGCTGTGGTCGATGCCAAGGCGGGGCCTGAACTCGAGGCAATGTTCGCCTCGCCGCATGGCGAAGAACTGCTCGATGCCAATTTTTCCACCAGCGCGGATATCGTTCGGGCGGGAGAGGCGCGGATCGCCGCGATCCTGGCCGATTGGCTGGCATCCGAGACCCGGGCCGACCGCATCACCCTGGCGGCCGTCGGCGGCGACGCCGACGCGCTGGCGACAACGATCATCGGCGCCATATCGGGGCTCAAGACCCCCAGCGCTGGCTACGCGGCCTTTCGCGCAGATTGCGGGCGGCTCATGGCGCTGATCGGTCGCGGCCTGCGGCGCTAGGCGGCGCCAGCGGTGTCAAACGACCTGCACCACGGTTCCCAGCCCGATACGCGCATAGAGGTCGATCACATCGTGGTTGATCATGCGAAAACACCCCGATGACGCCGCGCGCCCGATAGAGCGCCAGCTGGGCGTGCCATGAATGCGAATGCCCTGATCGGCGCCCGTCGCAATCGTGCGCAGATACAGTGCCCGCGCGCCCAGCGGATTGCTCGGGCCACCCGGCTGCCCTTCGGCCCAACGTTCCAGCCCCGGATCGCGTTCGATCATGCGCGGGGTCGGGGTCCAGGTCGGCCATTCGATCTTGCGATAAACCTCGGCTTCGCCGCGCCACCCCAGCCCCTCGCGGCCAATGGCAATGCCATAGCGCAGCGCATAGCCGTCTTCCAGAACCAGATGCAGCGACCGCTGATCGCTGACGATCACGATCGACCCGACCGGGCGCTCGGTTTCGAAAGGCACCACCTGGCGGCGCAACCCGGCGGGCACCTGGTCGATCGGCACGGCGGGCACTGTGAAACGGCCATCCTGCCGGGCCGCGTAATCCAGCGCCTCGAATTCGGGCGGGGGCATCACGCAACCGGCCAGCGGCAGGGCGGCAAGCCCGGTCAGAACGGTGCGGCGGGTCAGAACCGGCATGGGAACCTCATACACTCGGGTCGAACGCTGTCACGAACCCGGAAACCTAACGGCCTCCGAGCCGGTTTCCAGCCCGTCGCGCGCTTTTGTTACAAGACGGTTCTGAGATGCCACAGTTCGGGGAACAACTCGACCTCCAGCATGCGACGCAAATACTGAACCCCCGCCGTGCCGCCGGTGCCGCGCT